>JBKJQC010000315.1:0-2991 GCA_046593995.1 Polyangiales bacterium | reverse complement strand
GTGGCTGGGTGCGCGCGGCAGCACTTCACGGACCTCCGTGCCTCCGCGCCTCCGTGTTCAATCCGAGCGTTCGAGAATCGCGCTCGGCTATTTAGCTCAGCGAGTCCTCGGCTTGGGGAATGCGGGTGGAATCCGTCAGCGTTCGACGGTACGGCACTTTCGATGAGACGCGCGCCGTTCCTCGCGATGCTCGCGCTCCCCGCGGCCGCCGCAATCGCCTGCCCGCGCGAGCGCGAGACGGAGCCCGCACCCGTGGCCTCGGCGAGCTCCGCGACACAGTCGGCGTCGGCTTCCCCTTCCGCCTCGGGCTCGGCCGACACCGTCAGCCAGGCGTCGCCGACGGCTTCAGTTTGGGACGCGGGGGCGAAGGTGGTCGTCGGCAGCAGCGTCGATGGCGCAGCGTTGCGCGCGCGGAATCGGGCGCGTCTCGCGAAGGACGTCTCACCGGTCATCGTCCTCCGAGGCGATGATCCGCTGACCCTCGGCACGCGCATCTGCGCGGCGGTGGTACCGAAACGCGCGCCGGAGACGCCCATCCTGTTGAAGCCGAACCTCGGCGGCTTCGACTGGTTCAAGGATCCCGCGAAGCACGGCGGCGACGACGGCCTGCGCGGCCGCATCACCGACCCCGAGTTCGTGCGCGGCGTGGTGCGCTGCCTGAAGGCGCGCGGACACACGAAAATCACCATCGCGGAGGGGTGGGGCGCGACGCACGCGGCCTGGCTGAAGCTCGTGAAGCTCTCGGGCTATGCGGCGATGGCAACCGAGGAAGGCGTGTCGCTCGTCGCGATGGACGACGACGGCGTCTTCGATGTGGCCGAGGGGCAGCCCGGGAAGCCGCTCGGGATCACCGGAATGGAGAAGACGCAAGTCCCGACCCTGCTCATGCCGAAGCTCCTCGCGGAGCACCTCGAGCACGGCTTGTTCATCTCCATCCCCAAGATCAAGGCGCACCGCTTCGGCGTCGTGTCGATGTCCGTGAAGGGCATGCAGGGGACGGTGATGCTCTCCGACGCATCGCCTGCGTTCCGGCAGAAGTGGCGCATGCACCGCGAGCTCAACCCTTGGCTCGACGCGCGGAAGAAGTCTCCCCCGGGGCAGACGCCCGAAGAGAAGGAGGACCGCGCGTCGTACGTCCACGCGCTCGAGACGTTCGCCGAACGCATCGCCGACGTCCTCGAGATCGAGGCGCCGCACGTGGTCCTCGCCGACGGTACGCCCGCGATGGGCGGGGACGGGTTCCAGAGGATGTACCCCTCCGCCGAGAAGGTCGCCATCGGCGGGACCAACGCCATCCGCGTCGATCGCGTGGGCGCCGCTTTCCTCGGGCTGTGGAAGAATCAGGCGCTCGCGAAGGAGCTCCTCGGCCACGCGACGTCGCCGCTCCTCGAGGTCGCTGCGAAGCGCTTCGGGGTCGACCTCGACGACGTCGCGGTCGAAGGCGACGGCGCGGACCTGCTCGCGCACCCGCGGCCCGTGCACTTCGTCGGCATGGCGAAGTTCGAGATCCACTCGGAGCCGGCGAAGAGCGTGAACCCCGAGCCGCCGCCGGTGGACTTCGCGCGCGAGGCTCACGCCGTCGCGCTCGGCGCAGCGAAGATCGTGGTCGACGGCAGCGGCACCGATCCCGCGTGGCTGCGCACGGCACCGGTGAGCTGGAGCAGCGACTTCTCCGGCGTGGATACCGGCGTCGCCACCACCGCGCGCTTCGTCTGGAGCGGGGGCGCCCTCTACGTGCTGTTCGAGCTGGAGGGCGCGGGGTTGAACGCCGACACCACCAAGCCGATCGCGGTGGAGCGCGAGAAGCTCTGGAGCGAGGATTGCGTCGAGCTGTTCCTCGACGTGACCAAGGGCTCGCCGAAGAGCTACCACGAGATCGAGGTCGGACCGTTCGGCCACTTCCTCGATCTCGCGCTCGACGACAAGGCCGAGAAGAAGAGCGACGTCGCGTGGAGCGGCGATCTCCTCATCGGAGCGTCCCGCAACGCTGCGGCGAAGACCGCGACCATCGAGGTCGCGATCCGCAGCCCCGACATCACCTCCGCGCTCTCGGCCGGCGCACGTTTCCCCCTCGGCCTCTTCCGCATGGAGGGGAAGACGAAGCGGCATTACCTCGCGTGGAGCCCGCCGCGCACGGCGAAGCCGAATTTCCACGTGCCCGAAGCGTTCGGAACGCTCGTGCTCGACGCGCCCTAGAAGCGGCCCACGACCGAGAGCCAGCCGCCGCCGGGGAGCGCCGAAGCGGTGACCGCCGTCTTCTCTCCGGAAGAGGACGACGTGAGCACGAGGATGGTGCCGGAGACGAGCGCAGCGCCGCCGGCGACGAAAGCGATCGTCGCGATGTTCGCCTGCGTCTTCGCGTCGGCCGAGAGCCGTGCGCCGTCGTCGGTATCGCACGTCGAGCGCGCGGGACATGCCGTCTTCGCGTCGTCCCACGTCGCGCGCGCGGAGAGTCCGAAATACGTCCCGACGCCGAGCCCCACGACCCCGACGGCGCCGAGTACGAAGCCCCACGTGCGACGCGCTGCACCGTGGTCGACGGCCACCGGCTTCGGAGGCGGACCGAGGTCGACGAGGACGTCCTTCGTGGAGCCCGGCGGGAAGAACTCGTGCGCGACCTTCGAGCGCCCGTCCGGTCCCATGATGACGATCTCGTGAGCCCCCGCGTCGACCTCGAGGACGAACGTCGCCGTCGGCACCTGCTCGCCCGGACCGGGTGGCCGCGTGCCCGCGAGCATGTGCCCGTTTTCAGCCTTCTCGAGCGGGCGTCCATCGACGCTGACGGCGGCCTCACCGGGGACGATCGTGATGTGCGGGGAAGCGATCTGCGAGCGCACCTCCTCGAGATACTTCTTCGTGGCGTCGCGCAGCTCCGGCGTCAGCTCCGTCCCGCCGGCGGCTTGATCCTGGGCGAGCGCCTGGGCGAAGTGCTTGCGCGCGCGCGTCGGACAACCGAGCGCGCGCTCGCAGTAGCCGATGTTGTACGTCGTC
>JBKJQC010000311.1:0-7197 GCA_046593995.1 Polyangiales bacterium | reverse complement strand
GGGCGCAGACGCGCGCGCGGCCGCCCACAGCATCGCGCGGTCCTCCTCGCTCAACCCGAAGGTGTCGCCGAGACGACGGATCACTTCCTCTTCGTCGGGCGTGAAGATGCCGTCGACGCCGGCGAGCCACACCGCGATGCCATAGACGAAGAGCTTCTGCTCGTCGTCGAGCTCGAGACGGCCGACCTCTTCGCTGCGCGTCCGTGTCGCCGCTTCGACCGCGGCGAGATCATCGCCGGTGACGCCGCTCGCCCGCGCCGAGTCGAGCAGCGCCGCTGCCTCCGAGGGGGTCACCCTCCCGTCGGCCCAGATCACCGAGGAGAGCGCGAGGAAGACGTCGCGGCCGAGCTGCATCGCGCGAGCGTATCAGCTCGCGGCGGAGACGGCCGGCGCTCCTCGATGGCGCGTATATGCTGTGCCCGATGAGCGGTCGCACCTTCGTCGTCGGTGACATCCACGGCGACCTCGTCGCGCTTCGCACGTTGGTCGCCAAGATGCCGAAGCTCGACGCGGACGACACGCTCGTCTTCCTCGGCGACTACGTCGACCGCGGTCCGTGCTCGGCGGAGGTCGTCGAGGTGGTCCGCGGGATCGAGCGCAGCGCCGGCTTCAAGGTCGTCTGTCTGCGCGGCAACCACGAGGACGCGTGGCTTCGCGTGCTCGAACGTCGCTGGGACGCGTTCGTGTTCCCACCGTCGAACGGCTGCCTCGCGACGATGAGGAGCTACACGGGCGGCCCCGTACCGGCCGAGGACGCGATGCCCCTCCTCGAGGAGGGCAACGCGCTCTTCAAAGGATCGTTCTTCCCCGAGGACGTCGTCGAGTGGTTCAAGAGCCTCGCGTACTTCTACGAGGACGAGCACGCGATCTACGTGCACGCCGGGCTCGTCGAGAAGGACGATCGCTTCCAACACCCGAGCGAGACCGAGCCGAAGACCGCCACGCTATGGACGCGGAGCGACGCGTTCTTCGCGACCTACCGCGGCAAGCGCGTGGTCGTCGGGCACACCGTGACCGACTGCCTCCCGCCCGAGCTCTCGAGCTACACGCCCGCCGATCCCACGGACATGTGGGCCGGTGAGAGCGTCATCGCCATCGACACCGGCGCCGGGAAGGGGGGCTTCCTCACTGCGATCGAGCTGCCGGACCTGAAGGTCTGGGAATCGCGCTGACCGTCAGCGCGCGGCCGACGGAAAGAGCCGCTCACGGACGCGCAGCGCGGGGAGCTCGACGGCGCGCGCGGTGACCACGGCAATGAAGATCGTCGCCGTCAGATAGACCAGCGTCTCGCCGAGCGCGCCGAGCGATCGGTGCAGCACCTTGTCGACGATCTTCGCCGCGATGGGCACGCCGACGACGAGCACCGGCAGGTGCCACAGGTAGATCGCATACGAATAGAAGCCCATCTTCGCGAGCACGTCCGCCGCGAGACTGATCGGTCGCGACGTGATGCGCGGCCCGGTCATGGACCAGAGCACGAAGAGCGAAGCGCCGATCGAGAGCCCTGACAGTCCGACCGTGCGCATGATCGGATGCGCCTGCGGCAACAACAGCGGCGGCACGAACGACGCGAACCCAAAGACGAGCAACCACGGCCGCACCGCGCTCCGCTCGGCGAACGCGAGCCGGTCGCGCTGGTAGTGCCACACGTACGAGAGCGCGACGCCGTAGAGCAGCGCGTCGAGCCGGAGGTGCGTGGCGAAAACGTGCGTCTTGAAATCGAACTCCGGCAGGCGCAGCGTCGTGATGATCCGCGCGACCGGAAACGCCACAGCGGCGAAGGCGAAGATCTGGGTGATGCGCCCCATCGCCTCGCGCCGCGAGAGCACGAGCAGGAGCAGCGCGAGGCAGACGTAGAAGTGCTCCTCGATGGCGAGCGACCACGTATGGCCCCAGATGTTCGGCCCGTAGTTCTGGACGAAGAACGTCTCGCAGACGATCGCCGCGAGCGAGAGCTTCCGCGCGGTGAAGAGCGTGATCGCGATCACCGTCGAGAACAGAAAGGCATAGAACAGCGGATAGATCTTGAAGCCGCGGCGGATCAGGAACCGCCCGATGCGAATGCTGTGCTGCTCCTGGTGCTCGCGGAAGAGCAGTCCCGAGACGAGGAAACCGCTGAGCACGAAGAACAAATCGACGCCGGTCCAGCCGACCCGGTACAGCGCCCAGAGCACGAGCTCGGGGAGGTGACGGACATCGGCCGGCGCGCGATGGACGTGCGCGACCAGAGCCACGAGCCCCGGGTTGTCCTTGCCCTCCTTCAGGTGCCGCACCATTACGAGCAACACCGCAAAGGCGCGGAGGACGTCGAGTTGGCGGAGGCGCATCGGGGCCGGCCGCTCTCATACACGACGCTCGGCGGAGGAGAAGACGCCTCACTGCCCGCATGCTCGCCGGGTCGTCGGCAACCCCGTTCGGAGCTGCGCGCGCACGAATCACGCGCGCGCGAGCGCGGCGGCACGTTCTGCCCAGGTCCCGGGCATCTCGGGATCGAGCGCGGCGCGGACTTCTGCACACGCAGACCTTCGCGTTGGGTCGTCGAGCGTCGCGAGCAGCGACGCTCTCAGCGCGCTCGGATCGATCCGCGTCCCGAAGTGCTCCTCGAACGCGCGTCGCCCGAGGACTACGTTGGGGAGGGCGACGTGCGGCGTCTGGATCAACGCGCGCGCAATGGCCATCGTGAGCGGATGCATGGCGTACGCGATCACCGGCGACGCCCCACACGCGGCAGCCTCGAGCGACGCCGTCCCCGACGCGACGAGCGCAGCGGCGAACCCCGGGAGCATCGCCGCAGCGCCGTGATCGGACGGGGCCTCGAGCACCTGCATGCCCGTGGCCAGGAGCCGCGCGCGGAGCTCGCCCGAGAGTGACGGTGCGATGATCAATCGCGTCTCGAGGCCGCGTGTCGCCGAGACGAACGCGGGGAGCAGTCGCTCGATCTCGCCGCGTCGGCTGCCGGGGAGCACTGCCACGGCGCGGTCGCCGAGCCCGAGCGAAGCGCGCATCGCGGCGCGGTCGAAGGGCGCGTCGAGGAGTGGGTGCCCGACGAAGTACGCGTTCGCGCCCGCGTCGCGCCACAGCTTCTCCTCGAACGGCAGCGTCGGAATCAATACATCCGCCGCGCGCGCGAGACGTTTCGCGCGCCGAGGACGCCAGGCCCACACCTCGGGTGGCGAGACCCATACGACGCGGGTCCCGAGGCGACGGAGCAACGGCGCGATGCGCCCATTGGCGGTGCTCCAGGAGGCGAGGATCGCGACTCGCGGACGCTCGCGGAGAATCGCGGCGATCAGACGCGCGAGGGCAGAGCCGATGGCGCGCACGTCGAGCTCGGCGAGCCCCATCGCGCTCGTCGTCGACGCGTGCGCGAGCAGCTCCGCGCCGGACTCTCCGATGCCGTCCCCGCCGACGCCGAAGGCCGACGGATTGCCGAGCGCGCGCAATATGGCAGCAATGGCACGATCGCCGGACGGCTCGCCGGCGACGACGAGGATCCGACTCACGCGCCGGCGATCATCGCGTAGAGGGCAGGCTCGTCGATGACCTGCGCGCCGCGCTTCTTCGCGGCGTCGAGCTTCGTGGCACCGACCTTGTCGCCCGCCACCAGGAACGTGGTCCCCGCCTTCACCGCGTCGTGCACCGTCCCGCCGGCGGCGCGGATGTCCGCGTGCACGTCCTCGCGCTTGCGCGTGAGCACGCCCGTCACGCAGAAGGACTTCCCGAAGAGCGGACCCTCGGTGTTGACGACCGCCTTCTGGAAAGGCCGCGACACGTTGCGGGCGTGCAGCTTCTCGATCAAGGCTGCGTTCTCGGCGTCGGCGAACCACGCGCGGATCGCGTCGACCATCGCCGGCCCGAAGCCATGGATGCCCGCTGCCTTCTCGGCGATGCCGTCCGCGCCGAGCGTGCGCGCTTCCTCGAGCGAGTGCACCTCCTCCGCGAGCTGCTTCGCCGCCACCTGGCCGATCTGCGGGATCCCGAGCGCGGTGAGCAGCCGATCGAACGGTCGCTCCTTCGACCCTTGCACCTGCGCCACCACGTTCGACGCGCTCTTCTTCGCCATCCGCTCGAGCGTTACGAGCTTCTCTACGGTGAGATCGTAGAGATCGGCCACGTCGGTGACGGTGCTGCTCTTCACGAGCTGCTCGATCAACGAGTGGCCGAGGTGATCGATGTCCATCGCGAAGCGGCGCGCGAAGTAGTGGAGTGACGCACGCACGACGGCGGGGCAGCGACGGTTCGGGCAGCGAAGGGCGACCTCATCGCCGGCGCGGATGACCGGCGTCGCACACTCGGGGCACACCGTGGGCACCGGCGTGGGGACCGTGCCCTCCGGGCGCTCGGCGTGCTGCACGGACATGACCTGCGGGATGATCTCCCCGGCCTTCTCGATCTCGACCAGATCGCCGACCCGCACGTCCATCGTCGTCACGCGGTCGAAGTTGTGGAGCGACGCGCGCGTGACGGTGGTGCCCGCCAGGATGACGCCGTCGAGATTGGCGACCGGCGTGAGCGCGCCGGTGCGGCCCACCTGCACCTCGATCGCACGCACGCGCGTCTTCTTCCGCTCCGCGGCGAACTTGTAGGCGACCGCCCAGCGCGGGAACTTCGCCGTCTCGCCGAGGATCGACTGCAAGCGATAGCTGGAGACCTTGATGACGACCCCGTCCGTGTCGAACGGGTAGGTTTCGCGAGCTCGATCGAAATCCGCAATGGCGCGGAGGACGTCGTCGATCGTATCGCACGGCACCTGGCGCCGATGGGTGGGCAGCCCCACCGTGCTCATCCAGTCGAGCGTCTCGCCGTGCGAGCCGTGGAGCTTCGGGCCCTCGACGAGCTGATAGAGGGACACGCGCAGCGGCCGCTTCGCCACCACGCGGGGATCGAGCATGCGGAGGCTCCCCGAGGCGGCGTTGCGCGCGTTCATGAACGGCTCGTCGCCGTTCTGCTCGCGCTCGACGTTCACCGCGTCGAGATCCTTCTGGTAGATGACGACCTCGCCGCGCAGCGTGAGCCGGTCGGTCTTCTTCGCGACCTCCGGGCCGACGTCGAGCACCAGCGGGATCCCGCGGACGGTCTTCACGTTGTCGGTGACGATCTCGCCCACCTTTCCGTCGCCGCGCGTCGTCGCCATCGAGAAGCGCGCGCGCTCCCCTTCGACGAGGTACACGAGCTCCAACGCGCCGCCGTCGAGCTTCGGCTCGGCGATGTAGCTCGCGCGCTCTCCGGTCGGCACGCCCTTCTGCACGCGCTCGTCGAACTCGCGCATGTCCGTCTCGGAGTAGGCGTTGTCGAGCGAGAACATCGGCACCGTGCGCGTGTGCTTCTGCAGGTCCCCGCGCGGCTTTCCGCCCACGCGCTGGGTCGGCGATGCGGGGTGGACGAGCTCCGGGTGCTCCTTCTCGAGCGCGAGCAGCGCGCTGTACGCCTGGTCGTACTCCGCGTCGGTCACGGTCGGATCGTCGAGCACGTAGTAGCGATGGGCGTGCGCCTGGATCGCCTTGCAGAGCTCCTCGTGGCGTGCGCGGAGGTCGGTCACGGCCCGACGCTCGCCCGGTGGTCTGCGCGGATCAACGCGGCGAGAGCGCCTGGGCCACCTCGCTGGCCGTCGGGCGTTCGCTCGGGGGCAACGAGAGACATCGGAGCACGATGGCAGCAATGTCAGGATCGCAGCCGGTGATCGGCTCGGGAGCCGAGAGCGGCCGACCGGCCGAGACCTCGTAGATCGGCGGCGAGGACCAGGGCATCCGCCCCGTGAGGAGCCCGTAGCCGACCAAGCCGAGGCTGAAGACGTCGGACGCTTCGTTCGCGCGGTCGGCACCGTGCAACAGCTCCGGTGCCATGTAGAGCGGCGTGCCGAGCAGCGCGCCCGGCTGCGTGAGGCTCGGATCACTCTTCGGAACGAGCTCCTCCGGTGTGCGCGTCGCGCCGAGCGGATCGACCACCTCGCGCAACGCCGAGATGCCGAAGTCGGAGATCTTCGCCCGTCCGTTCTTGTCGACGAGCACGTTCCCGGGCTTCAGATCGCGATGCACGACGCCCCGTCCATGGAGCGCTGCGAGTCCTTCGGCGACCTGACGCAGGATCGGGACCGCCCAGGTCGCATCGCCGTACCTCTCGCGCAGATCGTCGAGCGGCGTCCCGTCGACGAGCTCCATCACGATGTAGAGCGCGCCGCTCTCGGCGACGTCGACGTCGACGACGGAGACCAGGTTCGGGTGATCGATGCGCGCCGCGATCTCGGCCTCGCGTGCAAATCGTGAGAGGGCGGCGCCGGTCGTCTCGCCGCGCAGCACCTTCATCGCGAGGTGCTTCCCGTCGCTCAGGCGGGCCACCTCGTAGACAGCGCCCATGCCCCCCTGTCCGAGCTGATGGAGCACCCGGTAGCGCTCGTCGATGAGCTCGCCTTCGCGGATCGCGCGTCCGGTCGAGGGGACGCCCTCGATGCGCGCGAGGGCCTCGGCGAGCTTCTGCGAGCGGTCGGCGATCTGACGACGCAGCTCGACGTTGAGGGTCCCGATTTCCTGGTTCCGCTCCTCGAGCTGCTCGATGCGTGCGGCGAGCTCCACGTTGAGCGCCTCGGTCGTTCGGAGACTCGCGACGTGCACGCGACTGAGGGTCACCGAGTGCAGCAGGAGGAAGGCCGTGAACCCGACCGGCGTGAGCACGATCCCCTCGAACGGGTGCTGGATCCCGAGTCGCCACAGCGCAACGGGAACGGTCGAGAGGAAGAGGAGACCGACGGCGACCAGCATCATCGAGACGTCGCGCGGGCGCGGGTCGAGGCGCGCGAGGCCGAGCAGCATCCACGTCATGCGCACGATGACCGCGTAGCTGCAAAAGAGCCCGAACGCCTGCGCGGCGGGCTGCGCGTTCGCGGTGAATCCCGCGACGATCGTCAACACGAGGAGCGCCAGGCCGAGCCACCACCACGCGCGCGACGGCGGCGGCCGGCCGAAGTGCCCGAACGTGTACGCCATCACGCCGAACGCGGCGAGGGCGAGCGCCTCTGACACGACGAGCAGCTCGAGGCGCCCGAACAGGTGCTGGGCCAGGTCGAGCCAGTGCAACGGACTGAGCGTCGCGAAGATCGCGGCGAGCGCGAGGAGCCCATACTGGATGCGTCGCCGATCGAACGCCCAGAGCGCGGCGTAGGTGACGAACATCCCGATGAGCGCACCGAGCGCGATCCACGAC
>JBKJQC010000246.1:0-13922 GCA_046593995.1 Polyangiales bacterium | reverse complement strand
GTCGCAAGATGGCGGAGTCCCTCACGCACGCGTGGGGACGTCGTACCGCGAGCATCGTGCGCAGCATCCTCGAGAAGCACGCGAGCACCTGGACCGGTCAGGAGCAGGCGATCGTCCACAAGGCGATCGACCGCTACGCCCCGCGCTCTCTCGAGGGGGCAAACGTCGTCCGCGTCCGCGCGTGCGTCGCCTTCGCGCTCGGGGCTCGAGTCCGCAACGACTTCGGTCTGCTCTCCGCCTACGAGGCGGCGAAGACCGATCTCGCGGCGGGCGCGAAGCTCCCGACCGAAGTCCTCGAAGGCATCCGCAGCGTCTTCCACAAGGAGACGAAGCCCGACGAGGTCCTGCGACTGACGGCGTCCACCATGACGACCGGAAAGCGGTTGACCGTCCAGCGTCGCGCCGCGGAGGCCGGGCCCGATGTCCTGAGAAGCGTCCGCATGGACCCGACCGAGCACGACGCGGTTCGTCTGTACCTCTACGCGTTCGAGATGGGGATGACCGACGCGATCGCGTCGGCGCTCCGCGACAAGGCGAAGAAGGCAGCGTCCGCGCTCCGGCTCGCGTACCGCTCGATCGGCATCCTCGTCGACGCTTCGGCGTCCATGGAGGGCTCCGGCGAGCAGCGTCTCCGCCCGATGGCGACCGCGCTCGCGATCCGTGACGTGCTCACGCACGCTGCGCCCTCGGACGGTGGAGCGGCGGTTCTGACGAGCGGCGGCGTGCCGGACGGCGAGCTCCTCGTTCGTCCTGCAGGTGCGACCTCGCTCGCCGACGCGCTCCTCGAGCTCGTCGCGCGCGGAGTCGAGGCGGTGTTCGTCCTCTCGGACGGCTACGAGAACCGGCCCGCGGGTCGCTTCGCGGAGGTCGTCGACGCGCTCCGGACCCTCGGAGTCGCGACGCCGATCTACCACCTCAACCCCGTCTTCGCGGCGGAGAGCAAGGGTGTGCGCTCCCTCGGCACGGGTGTCGCGACGCTGCCGGTCTCCGGACCGACCGCGCTCGCAGTCGGGTTCGTGCGCGGGATGCTGCAGAGCGATCCGCACCGCGGCCTCGATGCGCTCGTACAGATGACGCTCCCTGCGCTCACCGCGTGAAGAGGTCGATGGGTCGATGGGTCGATGGGTCGATACGGAGCGTCTCGACGCTCCTGCGACCTGTCCCCATCGACCTCTCGGCTCTCGCTCTTCATCGACCCATCGACCCATCGACCTATCGACCTCATTCAACCACCAGGAGGTGGCGCCATGACTACGCTCACCATCGAGACGATCCTGCGTGGTACCGGCCTCGGCCCGATGCAGAGCGTCGGACAGATGCAGGTGATCCCGCTCCTGCGCTCCAACCCGGGCGAGGACGACGCGACCTTCGCGCCGCCCACCCTCGAGGTCGGCACGCAGGGATACGGAACGGTCCTCCTGCGCAACGTGAACGAGCTCCCCACGATCGTGCCTCCCGGCGCAGGTTGGGTCGTCAAGCAGCGCGCACAGGACCACGCGCTCGCCGGAGGCACCTTCCTCCGCCCCGGCGAGCAGAAGGTCGTGAAGACCGCGATGTGCATCCAGCAGACGCAGGGTGGCCTCATCGCACAGGCGAAGCACGCGCTCACGATCCTGCCGGCGGCGCTCCGCGCGAAGGCGCTCTCGCTCCGGCACGTCGAGGACTTTCGCAAGCTCTGGGAAGCGATCGGGACCTTCAACGGTGACCTCGGCGTCACCGGCGGAGGCAACAACCTCGTCGCGTTCCTCGATGCTTTCCGGAAGCAGCTCGACGAGTTCGTCGCCGAGTTCGAGATCGTCTCGCACCAGATCGGAGCGATCATCCTCGTCGGCGGCGAGATCGTCGGCATCGAGCTCGCTCCATCCACGGCCTACTTCCGCGCCGTGTGGGAGCCGCTCGTCCGCGTGTGCTACGGCTCGCTCGCGGTCTCCGTGAGCAAGACCCGCGCGCTCGCGAACCTGGGCGCGCCCGCGACGCGTCTGCCGCTCTTGGTCCTCGAAAAGACCCTCGATGGCCTGCGCGCGGCGCTCCGCGACGTGCGCAGGGGGAGTCGCGGCTGACGGCGAACCTCGTGACCTGGGTGCAGGCGCTGCAGCTCACTGCGGCGGACCACGACGACGACGTGCTCACGCTCGCGAACGGGAGCGAGCTGCGCCTGACGACCGTCGCTGCACCGAGGCTCGCGGGGCAGATCGTGCGTCGTCTCGCGGATGGTCGAGACGGCGTCGCGTACGCGTCGCTGTCTCTGTCACCGTCTCTGGCCTGAACGGATCGGCGTCACCGTCACGACAGACGGGACGGTGACGCCGATGCCTTCTGATACGGCTCGCTCGTCTAGAGGACAGGATCGCTGGTTTTCACCCAGCGGAGCGGGGTTCGATTCCCCGGCGAGTCGCCAACAGGGTGACGAATGCCTGTGAGGACTACACCCTTCCACGGTCGAGGACCGGGTTCGATTCCCGGCTGCGGCTCCATGCGCCGCAGTGGTGTAACGGCAGCACATGAACAATGTCTTCACGAACTTCGTCGTCACTCTGCTTTTTTCATCGGCGAATGAACGCGAGGAGTACATCTGGTCAGCGCATACGAGGCGCGAGCCTCGGCGGGTTCGATCCCCGACTCGCGGCGCGAGAGCATCGTGAGCCTGCGCACTCTTCGCAACGCTGGTCGCCGATATTTTCACGGGCGGCGAATGCCGGACGGGACTACACCCAAAACTGCACGTCCCTTCCACGTCTCGTCGCCGCCCTCTTCTCTCGTCTCGCCCGCGACTCGGACTCGGGTGAGAACGCCACACTTCGCCGCTCCGGCGGCGTGCCTCCTCGGATGCATCGATGGGTCTACAACCAAGAGGGCCGAGAGGGGTCGCTCTCGAATCGTGGGTGACGGGATCGCGCGTGCCAGCGCCCCCGCCGCACTGCGAGACGGGACGACTTTCCTCCGCGAGCCGAGACCGCCAGGACGTGGGCTCAGAGGCAGCCATCGTTCAAAGAACGCGTAACAGCGCACTGGCGATAGCGGACGGAGGGGCAGCCCCCAGGGCGTCTCGGCAACGACTCTCGAACCTTCGCCGACGGAGGACGACGCGACCGGAGACCGCGACGCGGGCGTGGCACCGTGAGCCCGCGGTCTCCGGACTCGTCACGGAGGGGTCAGCGGCTTGTGCTCGGTACCGTCCCCGAAGGTGACGAACAGAAGGCTCCCCGGCTCGCGGACGACGACGCGGTGCCAGATTCCACGCGGAATCACGAGCGCCTCGCGAGAGGCCATCATGACCAGACGCTCGCCGGCAGGCTCCTGCAGCACGACCGCCAACGCCCCGGAGAGCGCCACCAGGAGCTCCTCCCCCTGCGGGTGCATCTCCCAGTGATCGACGTCGTCGATCAGCTCGCTGACCGTCACGAGCCAGCCCGAGAGCTTCACGGCTCCACTCATCAAGGACTGCCAGAACGCAGCGCCTCCTTCCATCGTCTCGGCGGCGCCGTCGCGACCGAGGTGCAGATGCTTCGACGACAGATCGAACGTCGTGCGCGGAAGGTCACCCATGTTGTCGTGCATCCCCGAATGTCGTGTGGACTACATCGTAACTATAACGACCCTAAGGTAGCTCCCTTCGTCTCCGTGGCCAGTGGTTCGCGAGATCCATCAGCCCTACGGGAGCGAAGCTGCGATGGCATCCGCCGTGAAAGCGAGCGGTTGCGGGGCGAGCGGTGATCCTGAGCTCGAGAGCCGAGAAACTCGAGAGAACTGCGGTCGCAATGCGCCGGTTGTCCACCAACTCTCGTCGGGGGTGACACTTCTCTGCTCGACGGTCGGCGCGACCACGTGCCGACTCCCTCTGGGTGGCTCCCGACGCCGCGTTTCCTAAACGTGCAGACCTCGTTCGATTCGAGGGAGGGAGGCCTGGCTCTCGACGAAACGCTCGCTCCCTCCGGATGGCTTCCGGCGCGCGTCCTCTAAACGCATCGGCCTCGTTCGATTCGAGGGAGGGAGACCAAGAATGGCCCGATACGCATGTTTCATATGCAGGTGTAGTTCACTGGCAGAACACTCGGTTGCCATCCGAGAAGCAGAGGGTTCGATTCCCTTCACCTGCTCCAATGGTCACGAAGACGGACGACGGACGACTGACGACGCGGCCGTGACCGCGAGCACCAAGCCTCGTGAAGCTGCTGGGTGGCTGTCCCGCTGTCCACGGGATGGGACGGGTTCGATTCCCGTACGAGGCGCCGTCTCTCGAGCTCTCGAGAGACACGATACGAAGTCACGGGGTCTAGCCTATTGGCACGAGGCACTCGGTTCGGGTCCGAGACGAAGCGGGTTCGATTCCCGCGACCCCGACTGTCACTGCCCTTCTCTCGAGAGAGATGGGCGATGAGGTCACATGCACGGGTGGTGGAATGGCAGACACCCCAGGTCGAGAGCCTGGCGCTTCAACAGCATGGGGGTTCGAGTCCCCCTCCGTGCACCACGGTCCACGGTCCACGGCCCACGGTCTACGGTCTAGAACCGAGCGACGAGAGTCTCTCTCGCTCTCGGAACCGTCGGCCGTGAGCCGCAGACCGTCGGCCCGAACGGGACGGTCGTCCAAGAGGAAGACATCGGTCTTGCAAACCGAGAATCGGGGTGCGAATCCCCGCCGTTCCACTCGCGATAGGTCGGGGAGTCATGGTGACCGCGGAGCCTCCAAAACTCCTGCGAGGGGGTTCGATTCCCCCCCGACCTGCAAGCAGAGGTCACGCGTGATCATTGAGCTCGGCGTACCTGACCGATTGAACACGGAGGCACGGAGGCACGGAGTTTGGAGAGTCTGCCGATCGCAATGCGCCGAGGCCAGGCTCCGCATTCCGCGCCTCGACGCGATGACATGGGAGACGCCGCGGCTCGCGCGCGGCAGCACATCACAGCCCTCCGTGCCTCAGTGCCTCCGTGTTCAATCTGATCTGCCGCTTCGAACGATCGAGTGTCAATGGGGTGCTCGTCCAACGGGAAGACACCGGCGTCGCAAGCCGGGGATAGGGGTTCGATTCCCCTGCGCTCCACCACTGTTTCCACCACATCGCACGGCGCACTGGGCGCGCCGCGTCGCTCACACTCATGCCCGGAAAGGAGAACCGTCATGGCTAACAAGAATCTGTTCGCGTCGGCTTCGAAGGCGAAGGGTGCCGACACGATCAACGAAGCGGGTGGCCGTGCGTACGCGTTCTCTCCGGAGCACGCGCTCGCGCAGTACGCGGCGACCGGTACGCTCCACGGCACGTTCTACGCGACCGACGACGAGCAGCTGACGAAGGTGCTCGAGCTCGCGGCGAACGTCGAGCCGTCGTTCGTGGCGAAGACCGCGGTATACGCGCGTGAGCGCGGCTACATGAAGGATCTTCCGGCGTTTCTCGCGGCGTGGCTCGCGGCGAAGGACGTGAAGCTCCTCGCGGCGGTGTTCCCGCGGGTGATCGACTCCGGCAAGATGCTGCGCAACTTCGTGCAGGTGATTCGTAGCGGCATCGTCGGACGCAAGTCCTTCGGCTCCGCACCGAAGCGCCTCGCGCGCGAGTGGTTCGCAGCGCGCTCGGTGGAGACGGTCTTCAAGCAGTCGCTCGGTAACGAGCCGTCGATTGCGGACGTGATCAAGCTGGTGCGTCCCGTTCCGAAGACCAATGGTCAGACGGACGTCATGCGTCAGGCGCTGTACGGCTTCATGATCGGCCGCGAGGTCGATGCGACGAAGCTGCCGGCGATCGTCCAGTCGTTCGAGGCGTTCAAGAGTGGCGAGTCCACGGACCTGCCCGACGTCCCGTTCGAGATGCTGACCGCGCTCCCCCTCGACGAAAAGGCGTGGAAGGGAATCGCGAAGAACATGAGCTGGACGCAGCTCCGCATGAACCTGAACACGCTCGCGCGCCACGGCGTGTTCGACAGCTCCGAGATGACGAACCTGGTCGCGGCGAAGCTGCGCGACGCGGCGCAGGTCCGTCGTGCACGTGCGTTCCCCTACCAGCTCCTCGCGGCCTACAAGGCGTCGGGAGAGGGTGTGCCGCAGGCGATCACGATCGCGCTGCAGCAGGCGATGGAAATCGCGACGGAGAACGTGCCGACGGTCTCCGGTAAGGTGTTCGTGTGCCCGGACGTGTCCGGGTCCATGCAGTCGCCGGTGACCGGTCATCGCAAGGGCTCGACCTCGAAGGTCCGCTGCATCGACGTCGCCGCGCTGGTCGCGGCTGCGCTCCTGCGGAAGAACCCCTTCGCGGAGATCATCCCGTTCAGTGACGACGTGGTCGAGATGCCACGCCGCCTGAATCCGTTCGACTCGATCATGACGAACGCGGAGCTCCTCGCTACGCTGCCCAGTGGCGGCACGGCGTGCAGCGCGCCGCTCCGTCGTCTGAACGAGCAGAAGGCGAAGGGTGATCTCGTCGTCTACGTCTCGGACAACCAGTCGTGGGCGGACTTCGGGGCGAACCCGGGTGGCGTCTGGACGTCTCGAGCCACGAAGATGGCGGACGAGTGGAAGCGCTTCAAGGAGCGCAACCCGAAGGCGCAGCTCGTGCTGATCGATCTACAGCCGTACGCGTCGACGCAGGTCGGCGATGACGAGAGCGTCCTGAACGTGGGTGGCTTCTCGGACCGAGTGTTCGAGATCGTCTCCCTGTTCGCGAAGGGCGAGCTCGGCGCGGCGCACTGGGTCGAGCAGATCGAGGCGGTGACGCTGTCGTAGGACCGACTCGAAAGAGGTGAGGTCGGGGACCGGGGCCGCGCGACGTCGAAAACCGTCGCGCGGCCGCGGGACCAAATCTTCTCCAGACGCTGAATGCCGGCGCGCACTCCATCCCTCCCCGACCGTAGGTGTGCGTCATCCATCGTCAGCGTCGATACGGAACAACTGACTCGATCGCTGCGATCCTCGGAGGAGCGGCTCGCTCATGACGAGCGCGAACGTGGTTCGACTCCACGCGCAGCGACCCGTTCACGAAGCGCTACCCACGCGGGGCGCGTCGTCCGGTGACGACCCCTGGCCCACACCCAGGTGCCGGAGGGTTCGACTCCCTCGCCCCGCACGACCCTCGACCAATAGGAGCGATGACCATGAAGCTCTTTCGCTATCTGCAGTTCAAGGAAGGTTTTCCCACGTAGGTCGTGGAGTCCCACACGACCGCAACGCGTCGGAGGGGTGGTTCCCCGGACGCCGCTGATATCGGCGTCTCTCTGTGTTCGATTCTCAGCCGACGCACGAAATATGACCCTCGCGCCATGCGCGGGTCGGAAAGGAGGCCACGATGTCGTTTCTCACCCGTGTTCGTCTCGCCGTCTTGAAGTGGTGGATCCGCAACGCGGAGGTCGGGCGTCGTGCCCCCTCGCAATACGAAGATCTCGAGGGGATCGGACGGAGGCTCGTCCGGCCCCCTCTTCGATCGGCGGATCACGACCCGGCGCCTGCTCCGGCGCTCTCTGCCACAGAAGCGACCGGCGTGACTCGAGACCGCGGGATCCCATCCCGCCTCGTGATCCGCTTCGAATGAACTCGTCACCGGGACCCGGTCTCGCGATCGTGCTCCCGCGCCTCGCGGCTGCTTCGCCTCTCGTAAGAGAGGAAGAGTGCGCGATCGGCGGAGCGTGCTCGGTGACCGTCTTGCGACGGGAGGCTCACGCCCTCCCGAGCCCGTGACTTCTGGCGCGACACACGCGTCGAGGTGCACCCGTCTCTCGCACGGCCCCGGACGAAAAACGGGGGCCACCTCAGCGCGTAGCTCAGCCTGGTGAGAGCGCCGGTTCGGGGAACCGGAGGTCGGAGGTTCGAATCCTCTCGCGCTGACTCGATCGCAACGTGTCGATGCCGGGTGACGGCTCACGAGGGAGCGTGCGCGAGCTCCGCGTGCCGCGCCTTCGCCTTGGCGAGGATCCGGTGGCCCAGGTCGTCGCCGCGCAACAGCGCGTCCGCTTCACGTGAGATGGGCGCCGAGAAAAGCACGCGCAAAACCGCGGGCGAATCACGCCATCGCCGGTGCGCCGTGCTCGCGAGGGGTTACGTCCCCGGACCCGGGGACTATAGTGAAGCGGACATGACCCTCTCGCCGCTCGCCGCCCAGGTTTACGACGTTCTACGGCAGCGCGTGCTGGCGGAGCGTGCTCCCCAGACGACCTACACCAAGCTCGCCAAGTCGATGGGCCCGAAGGTGGTCCCGAACAACGCGGCGCTCGCCGAGGCCCTGAGCGAGATCGCAAAGGCGTGCGTCGAGGCGGAGCTCCCCCCGATCACGGCCATCGCAGTGCAGGCAGCGAGCGGCATCCCCGGCCAGCCCTACTTCGATCTCCTCCACCCCGGCGTCGCCGATGGCGACCGTCCGATGCGCTTCCGCCTCGACCTGGTGAAGGTGACCCGCGCGAAGGCGAGCTATCCCGAGAAGCTCGGCGCCGTCGCCGAGGAAGCCGCCGCCGAAGTCGAAGAAGAAGACGCCGAGAAGTCGGCCTGAAGAGCTGACTCGCGCGCTCAGCCCACGACGCGTTTGCGCGCCGCGCTCTGGATCGCCGAGCGCGTGTTCTGATCCTTCGCGAGCTGTCGCAGCTCCTGGATCGGCACGTGGTCGAGCAGCCGAATCGCGACGCCGACCGGGGTCTTCGGATTGCGCACGAGCGCGACGGCGATCTCCGGGCGCGTCGCCCACTCGCGCTTGTCGGCGATGATCTTGAGCAGCTCCGGCGAGACCGTGCGCATCTTCGCGATGGAGACGATCTCGTCGAGCTGGATGCTGGGATTGCGGAGCACGTGTCCGTGGAGGACGGGGTTGTTCTCGCGGAGGATCGCCGTGCGCTCATCGCGCGAGCCGCGGAGCGCGGTCGAGACCCGGCTCGCAGTCTCCGGCACGGCGGCACGCTGGACCGGCTGCGCTTCGTCCTGGGCAACGTCCTCCGTCACGATCGAGTGCTCGGGGTCGCGGTCGCCGCGCGCCGTCGACTGTGCGGCAACCGTCCACGATTCGAGCGCGCGCGAGGGCGTGAAGGTCACCGCGATGCCGACGCCCGCGAACACCTGCACGACCTGCGCGTCGATGACGATCACCGTGGCACCCGCTCCGAGCTCGAGCTTCACGGGCGTGTACTGCTCGAGCGATGCGCCCGGATCCGCGCGCACCAAGAGCCCGCCCCGCGAGAGCTGGCCGACGCTGTCGGTCGTCACGT
Source organism: Polyangiales bacterium (assembly GCA_046593995.1). Classification (GTDB taxonomy): domain Bacteria; phylum Myxococcota_A; class Polyangia; order Polyangiales; family JADJMO01; genus JALHOE01. The sequence goes on along the minus strand of JBKJQC010000246.1, from coordinate 4,751 downwards.
CAGCTTCGCGGTAGTACCGCACGCGGAGCTTCACGAACGTCAGCGTAGCGCGTCGTCGGTAGACCGCCGCTCCGGACTGTCCGAGTCCCGTATCGAGTCAACTCTGCGCCGAGACAAACGTCAGCCACGCAGCGCTGCGCGGATCGTCGCCGGCGAGGATGCGGGTGAAACGACCGCGGATACGCATCGTGACCGCCCCGGGCGCGCCACCTCGGAGCGCGGCCCCATCGACCGACGCGATGGGAGCGACCGCGTAGGAGGTCGCGGTGAGGAACGCCTCGTCGGCGTCACGGAGCTCGTCGGCCGTCAGACGGCGCTCGACGACCTCGATCCCTTCGTCGCGGGCGATGGCCATCACGGCGTCGCGCGTGATCCCGTCGAGGATCTTCCCGAGCGAGGGCGTCACGAGCGCGCCCTCGACGAACGCGAACACGTTGGCGGTCGGCGCCTCGGCAACCGTTCCCTCGTGGTCGAGGAGGACGACCTCGTCGAAGCCGCCCTCGAGCGCGCGTCGACGGGCGAGCATCGGTCCGAGATAGGCGGCCGCGACCTTCGCGAGCGGCGGGATCGCGTCGGGCGCCGCTTTGCGAACGTCACGCGGGACGTGGATCCGCAGCGCGGACGGCGTCCTCGTCTTCTTCGCCAGATCGTCGCGCGCGTACGCGACGATGGTGACGCTGCCGGTCGGATCGGCCGGAACCAGATCGGCCTCCAGCGTCGGCACGAACCCGGATATTCGTATCAGCCCGTCGTCGAGCCCGCTTCGTCCGACCATCGCGAGGGTCGCAGCGCTCAACGTCTGCTCGTCGAAGGGAGACACGAGCCCGACGATCGACATCGAGCGGAGGAAGCGCGTCACGTGCTCGCGCAGACGGAAGACCGCCGGTCCGCGCGGCGTCCGGTGGAACGAGAGCACGTCGAAGACCAGGCTCCCGCGCTGCATCGGGTGGGCGTGGACCGAGATCGTCGCCTCGGACGCGGAGACGAACGCACCGTCGCGCCAGACCATGCGAGCGAGCATCGAGTCTACTTCGCTCGCGACCGCTCTGCGGTCAATCCGGACGTTTTCGTGGCGCAGAGCGCGGACGCCGGGACGCGACCACGATTGTTCGTCCGCGATCGCCTGGGATCGGCCAAGATCGTCCGCGATGACGACGCCCCTCGTGGACTTCGCCTTCGACAAGATCGAGCAAGACCTCGCCTTCGTCATGAAGTGCTTCGCGGAGATGCTCGACGAGATCGGCGAGGGGGAGCGCGTGCGCTGGCTCCCGTTCGTCGACGGCGCGGGCGAATCCGAAGCCCCGCACCACCTCGGCGCTCGCGACGCGCGCGCGCTCTCGATCTCGTTCCAGCTCCTCAATCTCGTCGAGGAGAACGCCGCCGCGCAGAGCCGCCGCGTCCGCGAGGCCAACGAGGGTCCGCTGCAGGAGCCGGGATCGTGGGGGCAGAACTTGCGGCAGCTCGTTCATCTCGGGATCGACGGCGCGTCGATCGCAAAGGCGATGCGCTCGGTGTCGGTCGAGCCGGTCCTCACCGCGCACCCGAGCGAGGCGAAGCGACGTACCGTGCTCGAGACGCTTCGTCAGCTCTACTTGTTGCTCGTCCGGCGCGAGAACAAGATGTGGACGCCGGCGGAGCGCGACGAGATCCGCGACGAGATCAAGCTCACCCTCGAGCGCCTCTGGCGCACCGGCGAGTCGCGCGTGAAGCGTCCCGAGGTCTCGTCCGAGCGGCGCCAGATCTTGCACTACGTGACCGAGGTGTTCCCGGCGACGCTGCCGCGATTGCACCGTCGACTGCGGCAGGCGTGGACCGCGGTCGGCTTCGATCCGGCGCTGCTCGAAGGCGTCGCGCTCGGTCCGAAGCTCTCCTTCGGATCGTGGGTCGGCGGCGACCGCGACGGCCACCCGCTCGTGAGCGCGGACGTCACGGCCAAGTCGCTCTACGAGCTCCGTCGCGCCGCGCTGCTGCTTCATCGCAAGAGCCTGCGCGCGCTCGCCGCGAAGCTCGCGCTCTCGGAGCGGCTCCAGAGCCCACCGCAGCTCCTCGAGGACGCGCTCGACGCGCAGGTCGAGCTGCTCGGTGACGTCGGCGCCCGCATCGTCGAGCGGAACCGCGGCGAACCGTGGCGACAGTTCGTCAGCCTGATGAGCGCGCGCCTCCCCGATCCGCGCGGCGAGGCCCCGCAGCCGCCGCAGTACGTGCACGGCAACGAGCTGCTCGAGGATCTGCGCCTCCTGCGCACCTCCCTCGACGCCGTGCGCGCGCAGCGCATCGCGGAGCTCGACGTGCTCCCGATCGAGCAGGCCGTCGAGACGTTCGGGTTCCACCTCGCCGTGCTCGACGTGCGGCAGAACAGCGCGTTCCACGATCGCGCGCTGTCGCAGCTCCTCGTGGCCGCGGGCGTCGAAGGCGGCGCGGAGTTCCCCTCCTGGCCCGTCGATCGGCGCCGCGCGTTCTTCGAGCGAGAGCTCGCTTCGGCGCGGCCGTTCACCATGCCGGGGACCTCGCTCGGCGAGGAAGCACGCGCGGTGCTCGACTGTTACCGCGTGCTCGCGACGCAGCGCGACACCTATGGTCACGAGACGCTCGGTCCGTCGATCGTGAGCATGACGCGCAGCGCGTCGGACCTGTTCGCGGTCTACCTGCTCGCACGCGAGGTCGGTCTCGCGCGGATGAGCAACGAGGGGCTGATCTGCGATCTCGAGGTGGCGCCGCTCTTCGAGACCATCGAGGACCTCGAGGCCGCGCCGAAGATCGTCGCCGAGTTCCTCGACCACCCCGTCACGCAGCGGAGCCTGCAGGCGCGCCACGGGCACCCGACCCTGCAGCTGATGCTCGGCTACAGCGACTCCTGCAAGGACGGCGGCATCCTCACGAGCCAGTGGTCGCTCCATCGTGCGCAGCACGCGCTGACGGACACCTGCGAGAAACGGAAGGTGCGCGCGCGTTTCTTCCACGGACGCGGTGGCACGGTGAGCCGCGGCGCCGGACCGACGCACCGCTTCCTCGACGCGCTGCCGCACGGCTCGCTGACCGGCGACTTCCGAGTCACCGAGCAGGGGGAGACGATCGCGCAGAAGTACGCGAACCCGATCACGGCGACCTATCACCTCGAGCTGCTCCTCGCCGGCGCGACGGCCACGACGGTCAAGCACGGCCGCCCGGGCGACGACGCAGAGGAGCTGCACCGCATCGTGGAAGAGCTCTCGCGACGGAGCCTCGAGGCCTATCAAGGTCTCGTGCGCGAGGACGGGTTCATCGCCTACTTCAACGAGGCCACGCCGATCGACGCGTTCGAGCACGCGCGCATCGGGTCCCGTCCCGCACGCCGCACTGCACGCCGCTCGCTCGACGACCTCCGCGCGATCCCGTGGGTGATGGCGTGGAATCAATCACGTCATTATCTACCCGGCTGGTACGGCTTTGGAACCGCGTTCGAGGGGCTCGAGCGCGGCGATCCCGACTCGTTCGCCATGCTCCGCGCGAACCTCCACAAGTGGCCGTTCCTCTACTACGTGGCGAACAACGTCGAGACCAACGTCGCGTCCGCCGACGAGGAGATGATCGGCACCTACGCGTCGCTGGTCCACGATCGCCCGTTGCGCGAGCGATTCCGCCGGCGCGTGGTCGACGAGCTGCACCGCACCCGCAAGATGCTCGACCGGCTCCACGGCGCCCCGATCGAAGAGCGCCGCCCACGCATGTGGCGGACCATTCGACTTCGCGACACCGGCCTGCGCGCGCTGCATGGGTTCCAGGTCGACGTGCTCCGACAGTGGCGCGCCCATCGCGTCGAAGGCGACGACGCCGCGGCCGACGCGCTCTTGCCCAAGGTGCTCCTGTCGATCAACGCGATCGCGAGCGGACTACGAACGACGGGTTGAAGCAGTCTACGGTCCACGGTCCGAGGGAGAGATCATGCACATTCGACTCGCTGCTTTGTTTGCGACTTCCATGTTCGTCGGTTGCGGCGGTGGTGCCCCGGCCCCGACGAGCGCGAGCTCCGCGGCGGTGAAACCGCCCGCTACGCTCGACGAGCAGACGGCCGCCGGCGGGAAGGTCTACGCCGGCCAGTGCGCCGGCTGCCACGGCAAGAGCGGTGAAGGGGGGGACAAGGCGCCTGCGCTCGTCGGGTCCAAATCGCTCGACGACTACAAGAACGCGCGCGAAGCGTTCGACTTCATCCAGAAGAACATGCCGCCCGACCACGCGGGCTCGCTCTCCGACGATGACTACTGGGCGGTGGTCGCGTTCCTCGTGAAGACCAACGAGATCCCGATCGACAAGGTGCTCGGCCCCGCGAGCGCCGCCGACGTGAAGTGGAGTCGGTGATCGATCGCAGGGCGTAGCGCGCGCTTCAACGCGGCAGCTCGACGCGCACCCGCACGCGCGGTGGCCCCATCTCGAGGAAACGAATCGTGCCCCCGTGGGCTTCGACGGCGGCGCGCGCCATCGCGAGACCGAGGCCGGAGCCGCGGCCGTCGCGCGACCGCGGCGCGCGCTCGAACGGCCTCTTGCGCGCATGCAGCGGGACCGACGCGGGCTCGTTCGTCACGTCGACCACCAGGGTCGAGCGATCGCGCGCGTGCGCCGCGATGGTCACGTCTCCGCCCGGCGTCGCGGCGACGGCGTTCTCCAGGAGGTTGGCGAGCGCGCGGCCGATCGCTGCGGCATCGCATCGCACGTCGTCCGACCCCAGATCAGAGGACATCGACACCTGCGTCGCCTCGGCGAGCGGAGACACGAGC
>JBKJQC010000141.1:0-7269 GCA_046593995.1 Polyangiales bacterium | reverse complement strand
CTTCTCGAGGTACGCCGAGCCAGGGAGCACCACGTGCGCGAGCTTCGCCGTCTCGGAGAGGAAGATCTCCTGGCAGACCAGGAGCTCGAGCGCGTGGAGCGCCTTCTCGACGTGGTGGGTGTTCGGATCGGTCTGCGCGATGTCCTCGCCGAAGACGTAGAGCCCCCTGAGCGTGCCCGCGATCGCCGCGTCGAACATCTCCGGGATCATCAGCCCGCGCGTCCGCTTCAGCGTGACGCCCCACGCCTCCTCGAACTTGCGTGCGATCGTCTCGTTCGCGACCGACTGATACATCGTGAACACGTTGGGGAGCGCGCCCGAGTCGCTCCCCCCCTGCACGTTGTTCTGACCGCGGAGCGGGTTCACCCCGGCGCCGTCACGCCCGAGGTTTCCCGTGAGGATCGCGAGGTTGATCAGGCACTGCACCCCGGGCGCGCCCTGCGATTGCTCGGTGACGCCGAGGCCGTAGTAGACGCCGGCTGCACCACCGGTCGCGTACAGCCGCGCCGCTTCGCGCACGAGCTTCGCGGGCACACCCGTCGTGTCCTCGACCTTCTCCGGCGCGTACTTCTGGATGAACGCGAGGTAGGTCTCGAGCCCCTCGGACCACGCCTCGAGGAACGCGCGATCGGCGAGCCCCTCCTCGACGATGACGTGCGCGATGGCGTTGTAGAGCGCGACGTTCGCTCCGGGCTTCAGCTGGAGGAAGACGTCGGCCAAGCCGGCGAGCTCGATGCGCCGCGGATCGGCGACGATCAGCTTGCACCCGGCGAGCACGGCCTGCTTCATCCGCGCGCCGACGACCGGGTGGGCCTCTGTCGGGTTCGCGCCGGTGAGGAAGATCACCTTCGCCTTCTCGATGTCGTCGAAGGAGTTCGTCCCGCCGCTCATGCCGAGCGCCTGGATGAGCCCGAACGACGAGGGCGAGTGACAGACGCGCGAGCAGTTGTCGATGTTGTGCGTGCCGATCGCGGTGCGCATCAGCTTCTGCAGGAGATAGTTCTCCTCGTTCGTGCAACGCGACGACGAGATCCCCGCGAGCGCGTCCCCCCCGTGCTGCGCCCTGATGCGGAGCATCTCCGTCGCGACGTGGCCGAGCGCCTCGTCCCAGGTCACCTCGCGGAAGTCGGTCCCACGAGAGTTGCTGGTCCTCATCAAGGGCTCGCGTAGCCGTCGGTCGCTGATCGCGAACTGGTGGGCGAAGCGACCTTTGACGCAGGTGTGTCCCTTGTTCGAGGGCCCGTCGAGCGCGGGGTCGATCGCCACCACCCGATCGTCGCGCACGTGCGCCTCGAGCCGGCAGCCGACGCCGCAGTACGCGCACGTCGTCGTGACCGTGCGCTCCACGCTCTTCTCGGTGAACGGCAGGAGCCGGAACGGCTTCTCGTCGAGCGCGCCGGTGGGACACGCCGAAACGCAGGCGCCGCACGAGACGCAGCTCGACTCGGAGAACGAGGTGTCGATGCCGACCGCGATCTTGGTGCCGAAGCCGCGCCCGGCGTAGGTGAGCGCGAACGCGCCCTGCACCTCGTCGCACGCGCGCACGCAGCGGCCGCAGACGATGCACTCGTCGAGGTTCATCTTCAGGTAGGGATGACGCTCGTCGGGCGCATGATGGTGTCGTTCGCCCTCGTAGCGCGATCGTCGCAGACCGAAGTGCCGCGCGACGCGCTGGAGCTCGTTCCGCTCGTCCACGCGCGCGAGGCTCTCCTCCGGGTAGTCGGAGAGCACGAGCTCCACGACGCCCTTCGCCACGCGGATCGCGCGCGCGTCGTGGGTGTCGACCTTCATCCCGGGCCGGCAGGGAGTGGTGCACGCGGCGACCGGACCGCGCGCGCCCTCGACCCCGACCAGGCATACGCGACACGCGCCGAAGGGGGCGAGCCGCTCGTCGAAGCACAGCGTCGGCACGTAGACGCCCTCGCGCGTGGCGACGTCGAGGATGGTCTCGTCGTCGTGCGCGAGGACGACGCGGCCGTCGAGCGAGATCTCGATGGTCATGACGTCACCTCGCGCGGCGACGGCGACAGGAGCTCGTCGGGCCAGTGCGTGACGATGCTCTCGATCGCTGCGGGGAGGCCGCCTCCGTGCGCGCAGAGGCTGCCGAAGCGCATCGTCTCGAGGAGCTCGTTCATCAGGTCGAGCTCGAAGTGGCGCCCGCCACGGACGATCATCCGGTCGACCATCTCGAGGCCGCGCCGCATGCCGATGCGGCAGGGGAAGCACTTCCCGCAGCTCTCGGCGTCGCCGAACTCGAACAGGTGGCGCGCGATACGGCGCATGTCGGTCCCTTCCTCGAAGGCGACGATGCCGCCGTGGCCGAGCAGACCGCCGACCGCGTCGAGCTCCTCGAACGCGAAGGGGACGTCGAAGTGCTTCGGCGGCAGGATCCCGCCGAGCGGTCCGCCGATCTGTACGCCCTTGATCGCACGGCCGCTCGCGAGCCCGCCGCCGATCTCGTAGAGGATCGCGCGGAGCGGGATGCCGAGCGGGATCTCGTAGAGACCCGGGCGCGCGAAGAGCGCGTTGAGCGAGATCGCCTTGGTCCCGCGGCTCTTGGTGATCCCGACCTCGGCGTACGAAGCACCACCGCGCGCGACGATCCAGGGGACGTTGATCAGCGTCTCGACGTTGTTCACCACCGTCGGCTTCTCGAAGAGGCCCTTGACGGCGGGGTAGGGCGGTCGCGCGGTGACCATCCCGCGGAGCCCCTCGATCGAGCGCAGGAGCGCGGTCTCTTCGCCGCACACGTACGAGCCGGCGCCTTCGACCACCGAGATGGTGAAGGGCGCCATCACCTCGCGCGCCTCGGCCACCGCGCGGTGGAGCACCTCGATCGCGCGCGGGTACTCGCTGCGCACGTAGATCGCGCCGTGCCGCGCGCCGATGGCGAACCCGGCGAGCGCCATCCCCTCGAGGACCGAGTGCGGATCGAGCTCGAGCAACCACTTGTCGATGAAGGAGCCCGGATCGCCCTCGTCGCCGTTGCAGACGATCCACTTCTCGCTCGACGCCTGCGCCGCAGCGAAGCGCCACTTCTGGCCCGTGGAGAAGCCGGCGCCGCCGCGTCCGCGGAGCAGGCTCGCGAGGATTTCTTCGAGGACCGTCTCCGGCGCGCTCTCGCGCTTGGTCTTCTCGTAGGCGTCCCACACGCCGCGGGCGCGCGCCTGCGCGAGGGTCACCGCCTCCCCCTCGATCACGTTGCGGAGCGCGATCGGCTCGGGCACGAACGACGCCACGTGCGGTCTGGGCTCGGCCTCTCGGACGTGATCGCCGACGTGGTCGCGATGCGCGATCGCGATCGCCTTTTCTCGCGTCACGTTCGCGATCACGGTGCGCTGGTGCCGTCCATCGGACGTGTGGCGATCGACCAGCACCGCCGGCGCGGCGTTGCACTGTCCGAGGCAGTAGATCGGCTCGACCGAGACCTTGCCATCGGCGCTGGTCGCTCCGCACGCGACGCCCGTCGCCTCCTCGAACCAGCGCACGTGCGCTTCGCCGCAGCTCGCGACGCACGCAGTTCCGACGCAGATCTGGATGCGCGTGTCGCCCCGACGCTCGAACGACAGATCGCCGTAGTAGGTCGCGACGCCGTGCACCGTCGCCTCGGGAATCCCGCTCTCGCGCGCGATGCGTGCGACCGTCTCCCGCGTGATCACGCGGTCGCGATCCATGGCTTCGCGGAGGAGATCGAGGACGCTCTCGCCGAGCGGTCCGTCAACGGCGCGCTTACGGCGGAGCGTGATCAGGTTGTGGCTCACGCGCGAAGCCTAAGCCCCCGCGCACATGGCAGCATTGGCGCGGTGCGTCGGCTGTCTTTTCATGGCGGCGTCACGGCTACGCCGAACGGACGCGACGCGTGGCCGACGCTTTCTCAGGGGGCGATGAAGCGCAAGCCGGCGCCGCCGGCCGGTGCAGCGAAGGTGCCTGCGCCCCCTGTGCCGGCGGTGAGCGTCGTCGCGCCGTCGACGAGCGCGGCGCCGGCAGCCGGTTCGACGATGACGTACGAAGGTCCACCGGCACCGCCACCTCCACGGCCACCAGGCCCCCCGGTGCCCCCCGTCCCGCCCGCGGTGCCTCCACCGGCCGACGCCGCGCCGGCCATCGTGCAGTGGTACTGCGTCTGCGTGCACGGCGAGCCCGCATACGCCGTGCAGGCCACGGGGCAGCTGATGCTCTGGCCGTCCCTACCGGCAGAGCCGCTCGCGCCGCTCGCGCCGTCGCCCGGATCGCCCCCCTTGCCCCCGTTGCCGGCGCGGAGGTCGCTGCGTGTGACCGCCACCTTGGCGTCGACGCCCTTCACGTAGAGCGCGACGGACGCTCCCCCGCCGAGCCCTCCCCCGCCCGCGCCACCGCCCGCGCCGCCACATCCACAGGTGCCGCTCGAGCTGCTGGCCTGCACGTCCTTCTTGCACGTCGGCGTCGGGTTGCAGGTGTTCTCGTAGCAGCTCGTCACGCAATAGAGCGTGCTGACGCTGCCGGCCTGTCCGTTCGCGCCCGACGCGCCCGGGGTACCCGGTTTTCCGTCCCCGGTCGTGAAGCCGTCGACCGTGAACGTGCCTGCCGCGGCCGGCGCGGCGTTCGGTCCGAGGGGGCCGGCGAGCCCGGTGCTGCAGTCGGTGGCGCCATTGCACTGGGTCGTCACCACGCCGACGCCCGCGCCCGTTCCGCCCGAACCGGCGTTGCTCGCCACGACGACCACGTCGTCGAGGAAGAAGCGGGAGCCCGCGCCGCGCACGAACACGCCGAACGTGGACTCTCCGGCAGCGACCGAGGTTTTGGTGCGCACCGTGAGCTGCCGTAGCCCGGAGAGGCGCGTCACTCCTTCGGCGGTGACGGCGATCCCCGACGGCGCGCTGATCGTCGTCAGGTCGCGCGCATTCACGTCGCACAGGCGCGTCCAGCCCCCGGAGCCGCGCTTCCACCCCCCCTGTACGACGATCCCCGGATCGCTGTCCACGAAGCGCACGGCCTCGGTGTAGGTCCCGGTGTCGAGGATCACGCGTGCGCGGTGCTCGACGCGCGCGAGCACCATGGCATCGGCGATGGTGGTGAGCGGCGCGGCGGCGGAGCCGTTTCCGCCACCCGATGCGAGCGGCGATACGAACACGGCCAGTGCAGGGGGCAGGTCGGTCGGGCTGCAGGGTCCTGGAGCACCATCCGAGACGTCGGCGAGCGTGTCGAGCGTGAGCGTATCGAGCGTAAGCGTGTCGAGCGTGTCGAGCGCATCGGGCGCATCGAGCGCGGCATCGATCCGCATCGAATCGACGAGGCCGACGTCGAGGGGGGAGCCGTCCGGACTCGCATCCGGATCCGGCGCTTCCGCGAGATCGCCGCGTGCGTCGTCGGCGGTCGTGTCGGCAGACGTGCTGTCGTCGACGGCCGCGTCGTCGATCACGCCGCCGAGCTCGAAGCTCCCGGACGAGCACCCCGCGAGGACGCACAGAACCAATAGTCGACGCATTCGCGCAACGTACCGCGTGCAGCACCCCGGGGCGACCACGACCCGCAGCTGGAAGGTGTGAACGACTCCACGACCGTCCACCGTCGGAACGGGAAAGATGACGAAGTCGGCCATCTCCAACGCTCGACGCATCGACAACGACGCGGGCAACGGCCTGGTGACGAGCCAATCGATCTCGCTCGTGGCGAGGACGGGAAGCTCGGTCGGCGCGAACGTGCCTGTCGCGCGATAGAGCAATGGAACCATGGCGCCGCTCACGAGAATGCACGGACCGAGGGGCTCGAGTGCACGTGCGCCTCGCACCAACTCCGTGATCGCGCGTCGGTGCGCCGTGGACGTCGTCACGCATCGCTCCAACCCAGCACGTGCTGGAACACGAATTCGGCCTGTTCGCGGCCGCGTGCTGCGTGCATGGAGGCATCGAATGCCGCTTGGAGGGGGTCGACCACGGTCGTTTCCTTCCGTGTGGCGCAGCCGCGAAATATCGCTTCCTTCAGCGGGCTCTCGATGAGCGTGAAGTGGGCATCCGCTGGCGTGCAACGCTCGAGGTTCCACTGGCGGCAGGCCGCCGCCAGGGGCCCATCGATGTGGACTTCCGGATGCAGGTAGCTCGCGTGTAGCGCTCCGAGCGCCTCGCACGCCGCGAAACCGGTTACGGCGTATCGCGTCGGCCCTGCGCGTGCGAAGACCCTGGCCGTGGGGCCGGGGCGGCCCAGAGTCCATCGGACCGGCGTACGCACGCCGTGGCGGTGCGTGTACCACGCCTGCCAGGATCGAATCAGCTCAGCACGTCGGACGACACGGAGCTCGGGCTCGGTCCGCAAGAAGTCGCTGTCCACGAACGAACGCACGAAGCGGAAGGCCGTCACCCTCGAGACAGCGCCGGCGCGGCGAAGCTCGTCGACGCTACGCAGCGGCTCGCGTGGCCCGTTCCACACGTCGGGGGAGGTCTGTCGTAGCAGGACGACTTTGAGGAGCCACGAATTCAGATCGCTGAACAGTACCTTGGGGGCGGCGCGCGTTCGCTCTCCCGCGATGCGGTGCTCGCGCGCATGCACCCCCGCAGCATCGACCTCGTAAGTACCGTCGGTTCCGAGGAGCATGAATCCAAGCATCGGCGTGTGAGCGCGTACGAACTCGCGCAGCGCGTTCGCAGCTCCCGGCGTGACGTGCGGGACGATGATCGCGACGACGGGTTCACCATCAGCTCGCTGGAGCGTCAGATGGGCGAGCGCGGCCCGCCCCAGGAGATCTTCCATGCGGAGAGCGCTGAGGTGCTTGACCTCGACCGCGGCCACGCGCCCACCGGTTCGGATCAGCAGGTCTCCCACGGCGGGCGAGCGCGAGCGCTCGACCACCGCGCCCGGCCAGTGCTTCTTGATGGCCGCCTCGACTAGGACCGTGGAACTCTTACGGATCGTGGGTTTCGTGGCCACGAAATGTATCGTGACCATGAAACTGTTCATGGTCAAGAGCAGGCCATGGCACCGTCGCATTGGAGCGATGGCTGTGATACCGGCGCGTGTGGATAGGAAAGCAAAAACTGCATTGCGTGCGCTGGTTTTTGCAGTCGCCGCCGCCGCGTGTACGGGACGGCACTCGGCGACCGCGCCCGGCCATCCTTCGGAACCGGCGCGCTCGCTCGCGCTGCCGACGACCACCGGGGTACCGGCGACGCGCGCGCGCTTCGTCTTCTTTCCCACCTATACGTGGCGCGCAGAGGATGCGCTGCCGCTGAGCAAGGACGTCCGTCTCCACGTCGGCGAGGGGGGCGAGCGGTGGCTGGAGAGCCACGACGTCGGCGC
>JBKJQC010000126.1:0-4352 GCA_046593995.1 Polyangiales bacterium | reverse complement strand
CGGCGATCGCGCGCGTGGTCTCGGCGATCCACACGCGTCCGCTCCCGGCCTCGAAGACCTCGACGAGCTCGAGGACGTGACGATGCCCCTCGCGTCGCGCGAACGCGACGAGGATCGGTGCGCCGGTGCGCGCGGACAGCGTGGCGGCGAAGGTGTCGTGCGCCGCGCCCTCGCCGAGGAAGTCGGCGGCGACCACCGACGTCGTGCGCTCGGGATCCTGGTCGACGAGGACGGCCACGCTACCCCCTTCCGCGAGCCGCGCCCGCACGCGCGACATCACCTGGCCGTCGGGCGCCGCGAGGAGATCGACGCCACGCGCGCGTCGGGTGTCCTGCCAGAAGCGGTCGAACCCGCGCGACGAGAGGCGCTTCGTCACCACCGAGAGCTTCGCGCGCTCCGCGCAGGCACAGGCCGCGAGATCCCAGTTGCCGGTGTGCGCGGTCGCGATGATGACACCACGTCCGAGCGCCGCCGCTCGGTCGAAGAGCCCCTCGTTCTCGATGCGCACGTCGAGCGCGTCCGGCCGGGCGCTCATCCACAAGAGCTCGAAGATCCCGGTGCCGAGCGAGCGATACGCTGCGCGCGCCGTCTCGACGTCACCGAGCCCTGAACGCGCGAGCGACGCGATCGCGTGGCGTCGACGAATCCGCAGCAGGTCGAACGCGAGGAACGCGAGCAGCGCACCGAGCGTCGAGAGAGCGCGCCACGGGAGCCGCGCGACGATCGCGGCGAAGATCCGCAGCACCGGCGTCACGCGCTCACTCCGGAGAGAAGCCTGCGCGGCGCACCGACTTCGCCTGCGCGCGTCCCTCGATGTTCACGGCGAAGATGTCGTCGAGCGCGATCACGTAGAGATCGCCCTTCGTCGTCCGCGCCTGCACCTGCGTGCCGCGGAGCGCGATGGCTTCGACGTTCGCCACCGTCAGGCCGACGGCGTTCTTCGCGAGGTAGAAGGAGAGCGTCGTCTTCTGCGGGAGCTCGCGGAAGCCCTTCTCGCCTTCCTTGGTCGCGCCGCACAGCTCGAAGATGTCGTTCAGGTGCTCGGGGCTCACGGCGGGCTCCTCTCGAAGATCCAGTCCATCATCCAACTCACTGCGTGGCCGGCGGAGCTCAGTGCTCCCCGGCCTTCTCGAACTCGGTTCCCTTGACGCGTTCCGCCAGGGCTTTGCGCAGCGCGAGGCGCGCGCGGTGCAGTCGTGTCTTCACGGTGGGGACCGTCAGGTCGAGGATCTGCGCGACGTCTTCGGTCGACAAGTCCTCGAGCTCGCGGAGCACGAAGACCGAGCGATAGGTGTCGGGGAGGAGATCGATCGCGTGCTGGGCGTGCAGCGCGAGCTCGCGGTTCCCGGCGTCGTCGTCCACGGCGTAGGACCAGTCGTCGACCGGCTCGGCGATCTCGCCCTGCTCGCTGTAGCGCGGCGAGGCTTCTTCGAGCGGCGCCTCGCGGTGTCGACGCTCCGATCGCATGCGCATCAGCGCGGCGTTCACCGTGATCCGGTAGAGCCACGTGGTGAAGGCGCTCTGCTCCTGGAACTGCGCGATCTTGCGGAACACCTGGAGGAAGGCGTCCTGCATCGCGTCCTGCGCGCGCGCCTCGTCCCGTGTCAGGCGGAGAGCGAGCCTGTACACCTTGTCCTGGTGACGGCGCACGATCTCGCGGAAGGCCAGCTTGTCACCGCCTTGGAGGCGAGCGACGAGCGCGAGGTCGCTCTCGGGCGGGGTAGCGGCGGGCATGGGACAGCGGACGAGGAGGGAAACGCGAGCCGAAACGGGAAGAGCCCCAACCTAACCGCACTGCGCCAGGAAGGAAGGGGTCTCGAGCGCGCTTCGGCAGAGGCGACCGCGGAAGGGGCGCTCAACCTGGTGTTGACGCGCAGGGCGTGCCCCGCGACAGGCTCGCGCGATGCCCAAGAAGCAGCGGTTGCTGGTCCGCGACGACACCGCCGGCAAGAAGGTCGACAAGGCGGCTTCTCCCAAAGCGAATTCTCCCAAAGGTGCAGGGCGACGTGCTGCGTTCGAGCGCGCGCGCGACGTCCGCCCCGCCGGCATCACCGGCCGCGAGCGACCCCGCGACGTGATCGAGAACGCGTTCCCGGCTTACGTCGGTCGGCAGGAGCGCGTTGCGTTCGAGCTCATGCGCCGCTCGGTCGAGACGAACGCGCGCATCTTCCTCACGCTCTCGGGCGCGATGACTCCGGCGGGTCTCCACGCGAGCTGCATCATCCCGCTCATCGAGCGCGGGATCATCGACTGCATCACGACGACCGGCGGGAACCTCTATCACGACGCCCACCGCGTGATCGGACATCGCATCCGCGAGATCGATCCGACCGCGGGGGACCTGCAGTACCGCCTCGCGCGCATCATCCGCATCTACGATCTCGGCTTCTGGGAGGAGACGCTCCTCGAGACGGACAAGCTGTTCTCCGCGCTCTTGCAGCGCCCCGAGTTCCAGAAGCGGATGACGACGCCCGAGCTGCACTACAAGCTCGGGAAGCAGATCGCCGCCATCGAGGACGCGCTCGGAATCGAGCAGCCTTCGCTCCTCTCGACGGCGTATCGCTACGGTGTCCCGATCTTCGTCGGCGCCGTGCAGGACGGCTCGATCTTCCTCAACGTCGTCAAGCTGAAGCGCCTCCTCGGCGACGCGTTCAAGCTCGAGATCGACGTCAACGACGACGTCTTCGAGATGGGCGCGATGCAGCACCACTGCTTTGCGACCGACAAGCGCCCGATGGCGATCTGGATCCTCGGCGGCGGCGTCCCCAAGAACTACACGCTGCAGGGGGAGCCGCTCCTCGATCAGATCCTCGGCGTCCCCACGCACGGCTTCGACATCGACGTGCAGTTCTGCGTCGATCCCGTCGACAACGGCGCGCTCTCGTCGTGCCCCGCGGGCGAAGGTCACACCTGGGGCAAGGTCTCCGCCGAGAGCGTCGCGACCGGCTCGATGTACGTGCACGCGGACGTGACCGCGGTCTTCCCCTGGCTCACCTACGCGCTCCTCAGCGACCCCGCGATGCGCCGCGCTCCGGCAAGGCTCTACACGGTGCGCGACAGCGCCGTCGCGACGCTGCAGACGCAGGTCGAACGACGCCGCAAGACGCTGATGACGACCCTCGATTACCCGCTGCCGATGGCTACCAAAAAGGCCCCCGGCGCCCGGAAGAAGAAAAAAGGGGTCTGAACCCGCAACTGCGGATCACTCGATGCCGATATGGTGGATGTCGATGCGAGCAGCCCTTCCCGCAGGAGTTCTGTTCATCGGGCTCGTCGCGCCCGCTGCGTTCGGCGCCCCTAAGGGGTACGAGAAGGCCTACAAGTCCGGCGTTCAACTCGAGAACGCGGGGAGCGTCGTCGACGCGCTCTCTGCCTTCGAAGCGATTCCGTCGGCCGCCCGCGACTTCGACACCCGGCTGCACATCGCGAGTTGCAAACGCAAGCTCGGTCGCTTGTTGGCCGCGGAGGAGGATTACGAGACCATTCGCACGGACCCGGCCGCGGACGAACCGACGCGGGACACGGCCGCGAGTGACCTCGAGGCCTTGCGGGCGCGGATTCCGAAGATCTTGCTCTCGCAGGCCGCCGGCACGAGCGGAATCGCGGTGGTCGTCGACGGCGCGCCGGTGACCGTACCGTCGACGAAGCTCGTCGATCCGGGATCCCACGTGATCGTCGCTCGTCGCGGTTCGACGCCCGTCTTCGAGCGCCGGCTCGAGCTCGCCGAGGGCACGTCGGTCTCGGTCGTGATCGATGCGCCCGATGCCGTGAAGCCAGACGCCGCGCCGGCGACCAGCAGGACACCGTCCGGCCCGACCGACGCGAAGCGGTCGTCCACACTTCCGGTCGTGGGGTTCGTCGCCGGCGGCGTCGCGCTCGTGTCGATCGGCATGGGCTCGTACTTCCTCGTGCGCGCGGGCTCGCTCCGCGACGAACGCGACCAGCTCGCACAGAGCGGCGATCCAGCCGCTTTCGAGCGCGCGGACGACGCGCGCGGCGCGCAGACCATCGCTCGCGTGGGATTCGGCGTCGGCCTCGCGGCTGCCGGCGCCGCCGCGTACTTCTTCGTGTTCCATCGCTCCGACGAACCTCCGAAGAAGGCAGGGTCGCTGACCGTTGCTCCGTCCATCGCCACGTCGTGGGGCGTCTCCCTGCAGGGGGTGTGGTGATGCTCCGCCGATGCATCGTGCTCTTCGCGCTGGCCTCGACCGCTCCGGGCTGCCTGCTGTTCGAGAGCATCGACGATCCGGTTCTCGCAGATTCATCGTCGAATGACGTAGCGTCGGACGAGGGGACAGATGTCACCCCCGACGTCGCCGCGGAGTCCGCGCCCGACGACGGCGCGGCGGACT
>JBKJQC010000941.1:0-3790 GCA_046593995.1 Polyangiales bacterium | reverse complement strand
GCCATGTCCTCGTCGTAGAGCTTGGCCATCCGCGCGCTGAGGGCAGTCGGCTCTTCACCGGCCTCCTTGGCGCGGGCGAGGATCTTGTCGTCGACGTCGGTGACGTTGCGCACGTAGGTGACGGCGAGACCGCGGGACTTCAGGACGCGGACCAGGAGGTCGAACGCGATCGCGGAGCGGGCGTGGCCGACGTGGGCGAGGTCGTAGGTGGTCGGCCCGCACAGATAGACAGTTGCCTTGCCGTCCTCGCGGAGTTGGAGCGGACGAACCGCGCGCGCGAGCGTGTCGTGGACCTGGAAGGGGGGCAGGGGGGCGTCGGCCATGGTCGTGGTTCTCGTTACGTGTGTCGGCGAGAGACGCGGTGCGTTGCGACGACTCGCTGCGTCGTACCCGGAAGGGCACGCTCGCCCCCTACAAGAAGGAGAAAAAACTCGTACCGCGAGGGCGTGAGGGACGAAAGCGCGTCGGCTACGATGGGCCGCACATGGCAGCAGAGACGCTCCGAGACGATGCACGCCAAGCGAGCAACGGGTCCAAGGGCACGACGGCGTTGGCCCGACGCGACAGCAGCGTCGAAGCGCGCACCGCCGCACTGGAGGTCGTCCGCGCGAGCGGGTTCGGCCTCCTGCGAGGGAAGATCCTCGTGCCCACGCCGCGCATCGTCGCGATCGTGAGGCAGGGACTCGCGAACGTGAAGGTCGTCGAGTCGTTCGAGATCGTCCCCGCCGACGGCGAGGCGCGCATGCACCTCGTGCTGCAGATGATGGGCAACGCTCAGCGCGTCGTCGTGCGGCTCGCGGTCGCCTCGTTCCACCTCCACGACAAGGGGGGCGCGCTCCGCCTCCGGCTCCTCGAGTCGCCGACCTTCGCCGGCAAGCACGGTGGCAAGGGGGGCGGGCTGCTCGGCATGATCGGCGCGTTCGGCGAGGCGGCGCTCACGTCGATGGGCCCCGAGAAGATCGTCGCCACGGTCGCCGAGTTCCTCGGCAAGCCGCTCAAGGCGAAGGACGACATGTTGATCATCGACATCGGCCAGATCCCGTCGCTGAAGAAGGCGCTCGCGCGCGAGACGGTGATCGGCAAGATCGGCGACATCGTGAACGTGACCGGAGCGCGCTTCCGACCCGGTGGCCTCGAGATCACCGTGCAGCTGCGCCCGAGGACGGTGTTCGGCTCGCTACGAAAGAGCCTCTTCGGCTGATCGCACGCACCGCTCGCTTCGAACGCCACCGAGCCCGAGAGAACACGGAGGCACGGAGGCGCGGAGGCGAGAGGGAGGTCGAGAAGGTCTGCCGATCGTCTCTGATACGCCTCGCTGCTGGTCGAGAAGTGCGCGCCCTCTCCGGATGCGAGATGGTCCGCGTGTCGTTTGCAGCTGCGACCCCTAGGCATGCGCGCGGCAGCACCTCTCGAGTCTCGCCTCCTCTCCCTCCGCGCCTCCGCGCCTCCGTGCCTCCGTGTTCTTCTCGGGCTGCAGCGATCACACTCCTGCGAAGCCGGGGCTGACCGGGTTGACGCGGCGCGCTATGCTGTCGCGCGATGCCGCATTTTCGTTGGATGACCGCGGGTGAGTCGCACGGCCCCGGGCTCGTCGCGATCGTCGACGGGGTGCCGTCGGGGCTCCCCCTGCTCGCGGCGGACATCGACGAGCACCTCGCCCGTCGTCAGCGCGGATACGGGCGCGGCGGTCGGATGAAGATCGAGACCGATCGCGTCTACTTCCAGAGCGGCGTGCGCGGCGGCGAGACGCTCGGCTCACCCATCGCGTTGATGGTGGCGAACAAGGACTTCGCGAGCTGGCAGGGACGCATGGGCCCCGACCCGTTCGACGCGCCACCGGAGGCCGTCGTGCGTCCGCGTCCGGGGCACGCCGATCTCGCCGGCGGGTTGAAGTACGACCGGCGCGATCTGCGCGACATCCTCGAGCGGGCGAGCGCGCGCGAGACGGCGATGCGCGTCGCCGTCGGCGGCGTCGCACGCATGTTGCTGCGTGCGATCGGCGTCGACGTGTTCGCCCACGTCGTGTCGATCGGCGACGTCGTCGCCACCAAGCTCGACGACGTCGCCGAGGTGAAGACGCGCGCGCGGGCGAGCGATCTGTCGTGCGCGGACCCGGACGCGGAGCTGCGCATGCGCGAGGCGATCCACACCACTTCGCACGCGGGCGACACGCTCGGCGGGGTCTTCGAGATAGTCGCCACCGGCGTGCCCATCGGGCTCGGGAGCCACGTGCAGTGGGATCGCAAGCTCGACGGCCGCATCGCGCAGGCGATGATGTGCATCCAGGCGATCAAGGGCGTCGAGATCGGCATGGGCTTCGAGGCGGCGCGCGTCCGAGGGAGCCAAGTCCACGATCCGATCGGCTGGGACGATGTGAAAGGGGAATTCACCCGGTCACGCAACGGCGCGGGCGGACTCGAGGGCGGGATCACCAACGGTCAGCCGCTCGTCGTGCGCGCAGCGATGAAGCCGATCGCGACGCTGAAGAAGCCGCTCCCGAGCGTGCACGTCGACACCAAGGCCGCGAGCGACGCCGCGTTCGAGCGGAGCGACATCTGCGCGGTCGCCGCCGCGAGCGTCGTCGGAGAGGCGATGCTGGCGATCGTCCTCGCCGATGCCGTGCTCGAGAAGTTCGGGGGAGACTCGATGAAGGAGCTGCTGCGCAACGTCGAGGGGTACCGCGCGCAGGTAAAGGCGTACTGAGGTCTGGTACGGTCGAGCGGGCGATGCGTGGCGCGCGCGGTGCAACGCATCTCCGCATGCACTCAGGAGAGATCTTCTGCGGCCCTCGCGCGTAGAACGGGAATGCGCCGCAAGAACGCCCCGGCAACGCTGCCCATGCGGACGACGACGCGCGCGCTGTCGCCCGCGCGCGCGCCGAGCGGGCTCCCCACGCTCCCGACAGCTGCAGCCATCGCGTTCGCGCTGCTCGCCGCAGGGTGCTCGGCGCCGATGCTCGACACGATCGTCGCCGATCCCGTGAACGCGCCACCGGAAGCGTCGACCCCTGCGCCCGCTGCATCGCCGTCGGCCGTGCCGTCGATCCAGCCGGAGCCGCACTTGATCAAGGGAGGCCTCGGTGTCGTCAGGCCGAAGAGCACGAGGGCTCTCGCGAGCAGGTGACGTGTCACGCACCGCAGACGCAGGCGCTGAAGCTGGCGCCGACGCTGGCGCCGACGCTGGCGACGCACGATCGGCGGCTGACCGACCGCCGGCGGACATTGTTCGACCGCGTCGACGTGCATCGGCCGGCTCAATGTCTACGGCTGAGGGACATGGACCTGCTCGACCCGAAGCTGGACGTCGTCTTCAACCTGCTGTTTTCGAAACCAGAGAACGAGCGGCTCCTCATCTCGCTGCTGACCGCGGTCCTGCGCCCGGACCGCCCGATCATCTCGGCACAGGTGCTCGGCTCGGAGCTGACGAAAGAGGCGGTCGAGGACCGGGGGATCACGCTCGATGTGCGCGTGGAGCTCGACGACGGACGGCTCATCGACGTCGAGATGCAGCGCGACCCGCGCGGCGCCGACAAGCGACGCTGGCTGTATCAATGGGCGCGGCTGTGCGCGGAGCGCCTTCGTCGGGGTCAGAAGTTTGCATCGTTGCAGCCCGTCGTCTGCATCGTGTTCCTCGACCACCAGACGGAGGGCGGACGCTTCCACTCGATATTCGAGGCACGCGAGATCCACACGGGCGCTCGACTCACCGACGTGCTCGCCATCCACCTCATCGAGCTGCCCCGCATCAAGGAAGCCGCGCGCGAGGGTGAAGGTGAGCCCATCCAGCGTTG
>JBKJQC010000856.1:0-6415 GCA_046593995.1 Polyangiales bacterium | reverse complement strand
GGTCGGGAGGGGTGTCGCTCGACTTCGTCGTCATGGCCACCTCATCCCGGGCGGACGCTCCCCGAACGCTAGCGCCCCAGCTGGGGTGCGACCACCGAGGACCCATTCATCTTGGCTTGCCCGGGCGACATGCGCATCCACGTCCCGCGTCGGCGACGCATTGCGTCGGCGGCGCCCGTCAGGCTCGGGGCGGTCTGACGGGCTCACGAGTGTTCAGACGCTGCATCGGGCGAAACCGTGGCGAGCCCGCACGCGTGGTGCGTCCATTCGCTCGGCACAGCGGGAAATAGGCTCGGCCCAGTCAGTGCCGGCAGGCGGCGACGAGCTTCTCGGGGCGCGGGTCCAGCTTCGGATCGATGGTGATGTCGCACACCGCCGGACCTTTCAGCGCGTCGATGGCGGAGAAGAACAGCGGGCTCTTCCATGCCACGTCGCACTGTTCGCCGGCGAGCGGAACTCCGTCGAAGCGGGCACGGATGACTCCGGACGGATCGATGAGCCAGGTCTCCGGAAAGAGCTTCGTGCCGTATTTGTCGCGGACGACCTTGTTCTCGGGGTCGAACGCGATGGGGAACGGCGGCTTCTGCGTCCCGAAGACCGTCGCGATCACGTCCGCGATGGCGGCGGGGCCTTCGTCGATCGTCACCGTGAGGAGCGCTGCGTCCTTGCGATCGGCGAGCTGCTCCGCGAACTTCGCGAGGATCGGCATCTCCTCGAGACAGGGTTTGCACGTCTTCGTCCAGAAATGCAGGAGGACGACCTTGCCTCGGTACGACGAGAGCTTCATGCGCCCGCCCTCATCGAAGTGGTCGAGCGTCGCGAGATCGAAGTCCGGCGCTTCGCGATCCGACCCCATGTAGCGGGGGCGCAGCTGCAGGATCGGCTCGCACGAGCGACGCACCTCGGCGTGCTTCGCCATGTCGACGAAGCCGTAGACGACGAGGCCGGCGAGGATGGCGAAGCCGATCTGCGCCATCCACGCCCACGGCGGGCGCTCTTCGCCGTCGTGGTCGGACGCCTCTCGGTCGCTCATGGTTTCGGGATCTAGGCCGGCGCGGTCCGACCGACAAGATTGTGGTCCACCGCCGCGCGCCGTACGTGCGGAGGCATGCGCATCGTCCGACAGAATCACGCGCGGGGTGTTGGTGCGACGGGCGAGGCCTATGGCGAGGTCGAGGGCGCTTCCGTGCACCTCCTCGATCGCGCGCCGTGGGACGGCGGACGACGCACGGGCGAGGCTGTGGCCTTCGACGAGCGCGCGCTGCTCGCTCCGGTGACGCCACGCAAGATCATCTGCGTCGGCCGGAACTACGCGGCCCACGCAAAGGAGCTCGGGCACGAGGTCCCGAGCGAGCCGCTGTTGTTCCTCAAGGCGACGACCTCGCTGCTCGATCCCTTCGGCGTCGTGCTCGTGCCGTCGGTCTCCTCACGCGTCGAGCACGAGGCCGAGCTCGGTGTCGTCATCGGGAAGCGCGCGAAGCACGTCGACGAGGCGACCGCGCTCTCGCACGTGTTCGGGTACGTGCCGCTCTGCGACGTCACCGCGCGCGACCTGCAGAAGAAGGACGTGCAGTTCACCCGCGCGAAGAGCTTCGACACGTTCTGCCCGGTGGGCCCCTGGATCGAGACCGATTTCGACCCCTCGGACGTGGAGGTGATCGGTCGCGTCGACGGAGAGGTGCGTCAGCACGGACGTACGCGGGAGATGATCTTCCCCGTCGCGACCGTCGTCTCGTACATCAGTCGGATGATGACGCTCGAGCCTGGCGATCTGATCGCCACGGGCACGCCGGAGGGCGTCGGTCCGCTGGTCGCCGGCAATGTCCTCGAGGTCGAGATCGGCGGGCTCGGTACGCTCCGCGTGTCCGTCGCGCGCGAGGGCGAGGACGAGCGCTAATCGAGGCCATGTCGACGGAGCGCCTCGCGCACGACCTCCGCGAACGTTCCGAGGATCTTGGCGGTCGCTCCCCACACGAGCTCGCCGTCCACGTGCCAGCTCGGCACGATCCGCGTGAGGCCGCTCCCGCGGAAGAACTGCGCGCGCGGTCGCTCGTGCACGAAGAGGCCGAGCGGAGCGAGGAATGCGCGCGCGATCTCGTGATCGTTCGGGCGCGGCTCGAGATCCTCCCGCAGCCAGCCGACGTAGGGCGTGATCATGAAGCCGGTGATGGTCGGCACGTCGTCGAGGCGACCGTGCACCTCGATCGAATCGGGGGGGAATCCGAGCTCCTCGTGCGTCTCGCGGACGGCGGTGACCATCGAGTCACGGTCTTCGGGATCGCGCTTGCCGCCCGGGAGCGCGACTTGTCCACGGTGCGTGGTCAGCGTGTCGCTCCGTCGGATCAACCAGACGAAGACCTCGTCGCCGCGCGCGACGAGCGGGATGAGCACGCTCGCGGGCTTCGCCATCGCGAAGGGAGCGCGCCGCTCCTGGCGCTCGAAGAGGACGAGCCGCAGCGCCTCGCGGACGGCGATCGGTACCTTCTTCGCCATCACCCACCGATCTTGATCGGGAACTTCAAGCCGACGACGAACATGGCGCCGTCGCCCGGAGTGTCCTTCCGCGCGCGACGATCGAGGGCGACGATCCACCGGGGCGCGAGGTAGAGCATGCCGATCGACGCGTATGGCGCGAGCTGCAACGACCACTGTCCGGCGGGCCCATCGCGCTCGGGGAACTCGCGCGCGAGTCCGAGCTCGACGCCGACGAGCTGATAGCCCCCCTCGATCCCGACGGCGGCGCGGAAGCGATCGAGCCGCTCGAAGTGCGTCACCGCGCCGAGGTACGTCCCGCCCGAGATCCAGCGCGCGAAGGAGACCTCGAGCCCCGCGCCCGTCCTCGCGCCGCGCGCCGGCTCCTCGACCCGAACCGGTTGCCACGCCAGATAGGTGACGCCTGGGCTGAAGAACGTCATCCGCTCGATCGGCTCGTCGGCGGTGGCGCGCGCGAAGAGGCTCGGAGGGTCCGCTTTCGCGGTCGGCGCGCTCGGCGCGCTCGGCGTGCTCGCGTTGGGCGCCGCCGCGGGCGTGGTGACCGCGGGTGCGTCGGCGAGCGAGGGATGGAACACGGCGGCGAAACCTACCATTCCGCGCACCCCGCGGTAGCATCGCGTGAGCTGTACTCGGTGTCAGCCGGTCCCTATCTCACCATGTTCGCGCGCGTCCTCGCCATCGCTCACAACACTTTCCGAGAAGCAGCGCGAGACCGCGTGCCGCTGGCGCTCTTCGGATCGGGATTGGGGCTCGGGATCGCGAGCCTGCTCATCGCGGCAATGTCGCTCGGGCGCGATCGAGCCGAGGTCGTCGCCGTCCTGACCAGCGGCACGCTCTCGCTGTTCGCGCTCGTCGGATCGATCGTGCTCGGGGCGACGCTCCTCTACAAGGACCTCGAGCGCAAGACGATCTACCCGATCCTCGCGCGGCCCATTCGACGCAGCGAGCTGATCATCGGCAAGCACTTCGGGGTCGTCGCGACGATCGCCACGTTCTGCTTCCTCCAGGCGTCGCTATCGTTGACCCTGACGGCGCTCGCGCGTGAAGACACGCTCTTGGTCCGCGCGCTGGCGCCGTGGGTGGTGGCGGCGGTGATCGGCTCCGCCGTGATCTTCAAGGCCCGGGATCGATCGACGCCGCTCCTGATCCTCGCGCCCTTGCTGTTCGTCGGCGTCGCCCTCGCGGTCGGGCCGCTCGGTGAGCTCCGCAAGCTGATCGGGGTGACGATGGTGCTCGCGGTCGTCGAGGCTTCTGTCGTCACCGCCGTGGCCATGGTGTTCGGCGCTTTCTCCACGCCGTTCCTGACGGCCATGTTGACGATCGGAATCGTCTTCATCGGGCGCAACGCCGATCTCCTCGCCAAGCTCCCGGAGAAGACCTTCGGTGCCGCGATCGTCGCCGGCGGCGCAGCAATCGCGCGCGTCGTCCCGAACCTGCATCTTTACGTTCCGCCGCGGCTCGTCACGATGGGGCACGTCGGCTCGGCGCTCGCGTACGTCTCGCAGGCGGTCGCGTACGGCCTGCTCTACGTCGTCGTCCTGCTCGTCGCGTCCGCGGTGATCTTCCAGCGGCGCGACTTCGCCTGATGGCGGCAGAGCCCCCGAGCGCGCCGAGCCGGGTGGGACGGACGATCGCGTTCACCGTCTTCATGACGCTCTCGATGCTCGTCGGCCGGGGCCTGTTCGAAGGTCGCGCCGCGATGCGCCGCGCGGTCGAGAACGACGCGAAGGGGGACGTCGAGGGCGCGATCGCGCACGCCATGCGCGCGACCAAGTGGTACGTCCCGCTCGCCGGTCATCCGCGCGAGGGGTACGACCTGCTGCGCGTCATCGCGCGCCGCGCGGAGTCGAGCGGCGACGTCGACACCGCGCTCATCGCGTGGCAGGCGATCCGTGCGGGCGCGCGCGCGACGCGCTCGTTCTTCACCCCCTTCGAGGATCGCCTCCTCGAAGCGGATCAGCAGATCGCCTTTCTGCTCGCGTCGAAGCCGGCGCCGGGGCTCGATCGTGACAAGCCGCGCGAGAAGCTTCTCGAAGAGCATCGTCAGCTCCTCGCTCGGGACGAGCGTCCGAGCGCCGCGGCGACGCTCTCGCTGTGGGTGGGGCTCGCTGTGTGGATCTTCGGCGGCTACCGGCTCGGCGGCGCGATCCCGGAGCTCTCCGACGTGAGCGAGGACGTGCGTCAGCTCGCGCGGCGCCGCGCGCTCGCGGCGGTGCTCATCGCGGCCGCGGGGCTCGGAACGTACGCGCTCGCGCTCGCGCGTGCCTAACGCTCGCCTCCGAGGAGCCATCACAGTGAGCATGCTCCCGCTCCTCCTCGCGACCGCCGTTCCCCCGGCTCCCGCGAAGGACTGGGACCCGTGGACCGCGCGACCGATCGCGATCGCGACCCATCGCGGCGCCGGCACGCCGACCGGTCGCTACGGCTTCTCGCTCGATCTCGCGTTCACGCGACGCATCTCCGTGCTGTTCGGCGTCGGCACCAACAACGAGGGGGGTGGACAGTTCGCGCTCATGCCGCGGGTGCGCTTCCCGATCGACCGCATCGTCGCGCTCGGGCTATCGAGCGGTGTCTCGAACGGGAAGTACGTCTGGCGCGACTCGGTGTTGTTCTCGAGCGAGTGCTTCATCAAGGTGTACTGCCAGCGCGACGACGTCCGCAAAGTGTTCCCGAGCGCGTGGTGGTGGAACGTGGATGCGTCCATCGAGGCGCGCGAGAAGGAAGGCTTCGACGTGCGCTTCTACGGTGGCATCGGCGTGCTCGCCAATCCCAATGGGTACACCTGCGAGGCGAACGTGCCGGGGACGACGTGCTCGGGGAAGAGCGGCACGGTCATCGTCTACGGCGGGTTGTCGCTCGGCTGGGCGTTCTCGCTCTGGTGAGCCGCCCGATCAGCATCTCGATTCTCTCGGCGCACGTGACCGATTGAACACGGAGGCACGGAGGCACGGAGTCTGAAGAGGTCTGCCGATCTCCCCATCGACGTGGTCGTGGCTGCGATCCCCTCAGGTCTCGTCGCTCGTCCGCGATGACGGCGCGGACGCCTTGGAAGCGACCGCAAGGCGCTCGCTCGAAGCCGCGATCGGCAGACTCTCGAGTCCTCCGTGCCTCCGTGTTCAATCGGATCTTCTCGTGCGAGCGAGGCCCTCGGCGGAGCCAGCGCGGAGGGGGAACCACTCGATCGGCGTGTAGACCGAGCCCGTCGACTCCGTCTTGCTCTCGACGAGCGCGAAGCGATCGATGCGCGCCGTCCCGACGTCGCCCTCGTGGTGCTTCTCGAAGAGCTTCCCGACCGCTTTCGCGCCCTTCGGCGTCTTCACGCGCGCGAGCGTGACGTGAGGGTGGTATTCGCGCGTATCGAGGACGAAGCCGCCCTCCGAGAGCGCTGCGCCGAGCCGCGACGCGAGCTGCATCAGCGGCTCGCACGGATGGACACCGAGCCAGAGGACGTTCGCGCGCCGCGGCGTGGGGAACGCGCCGAGCCCCGCGAGGGTCACATCGAACGCACGGAGCTCGACCTTGCGTGCGGCGGCGATCGCGCGCTCCCCGTCCGCGTGTTGCCCGAGGAAGTGGAGCGTCAGGTGGAGCTGGTCGTCGCGGGTGAACTTCACGTCCGGATCGCGCACGCGTGCCTTGCAGCGATCGCGAACTTCGATCACGGACCCGAGCACCTCGGCCGAGAAGAAGATTCCGAAGAAGAGGCGCACTCAAACCTTCCGCATGGTGACGCTCGCCGTCATGCCCTCGACCTCGAACGCGCGCGCGTCCGCGACGTCGCCCTCGCGCAGCTCGAGGGAGGTGCAGAGCGCGGCCTCCTCGATCAGCTTCTGGTGTTTGATTGCGGCGTCGACGAGCTTCTTCGGACCGCCGACGACCACCGCGATGCGATCGTCGTAGGCGAGCCCGCTCTCCTTACGCATGG
>JBKJQC010000679.1:0-4013 GCA_046593995.1 Polyangiales bacterium | reverse complement strand
CGCCGACGTCACGCACGGCGCGGAAGAGCGCGTCGCTCTCCTCGATGGGGAGCTCGCCGAGCTGCGCCACGTGCGTCCGCGGGATGATGAGCAGATGGCCCGCGGCGAACGGGTATCGATTGAGCATGACCGCATACTGCTCGGTCGCGACGAGCACGAGGTTCTCCCGATACGTCGAAGTGGATGCGCTCGGGAAGTTGCAGAAGATGCAGGCTCCCGGACGAGCGCCGGCGTCCTTGTCCTTGGGCGAGAGGATGTACTCCATCCGCCAGGGAGCCCAGAGCGGCGGGTGGTCTGAGGCGCTCACGTGTCGCGTGTTAGAAGGTCTAGGGTCTAGGGTCTAGGGTCGAGGGCCCGAGACGCGACGCGCTCCCACGATTCCCCCGCGATCGCGCCCCGGACAAGCCGTCGGTCGTCGGTCGTCAGTCGTCAGTCCGAGAGCGAGAGCGAGAGCGAGAGCGAGAGCGAGAGCGAGAGCGAGAGGTCTAGAGTCGAGAGTCCAGAGTCGAGAGCCCGAGCTGGGGAAGGACGCTCGATGTCGTCTCCGTCTCGTCAGGGAGCTCTCGACTCTCGACTCTCGACCTCTCGTCTCCGTCCCGCGTCAGCGGACGACGGACGACTGAAGACTGAAGACCGGGCCCGCACGAGCGGCGACAGCGCCAACGCCACGACACTTCGCTCTCAAACCCTAGACCCTAGACCCTAGACCCTAGACCCTAGACCCTAGACCCTAGACCACAAAAGGCGAAAGCCCCGCGACCTTTCGGTGCGCGGGGCCTCCACGTTCACTCGAGAGCGAGAATTACTTCTTCACTTCGAGCTGGTCGCCGAGCTTCTGCTTGATGAGCTCGCCGAGCGTGCTGCCGGACTTGGCGGCGGGCGCGACGGACTCCTTCGTGGCAGCGGCGGCCGCGGGCGCCTTCTTCGCAGTCGACGCCTTCGCAGCCTTGGGGGCGGCGGCGGACGGGGCTGCGCCTTCTGCGCTTTCGGCAGCGGCGGCCTTGGTGGCCTCCGCAGCCTGATCGGCGCGACGGGCGACGACGCGACGATCGACCGGATCGACGCTGTCGATCTCGATCTTCATCATCTCGCCGCGCTTGAGCGTCGCGGCCTCGTCGATCGAGTTGATGGCGATCTGCGCTTCGACTCCCTGACGGAGCTCCACGAAGATCGCGTAGTCGCACACCGAGAGGATCTTGCCTTCGATGATCTGCCCCGCGGGGTAGTCATACACGAGGCGGGCCCACGGATCGTCGTAGAGCTGCTTGATGCCGAGGCTGACCTTCTTCTCGTCGTGGTTGATCGAGAGGATGATCGCTTCGACGTCGTCGCCCTTGTGGACGAGATCTCCGGGGACGTTGACCTTCACGGTCCAAGAGAGATCGCTCTTGTGGACCATGCCGTCGACGCCCTCTTCGATCCCGACGAACGCGCCGTAGTCGGTGAGGCTCCGGACCTTGCCCGAGACCTTGTCACCCGGCTTGTACTTGTCGGTGAAGAGCGACCACGGAGCGGGCTCGAGCTGCTTGAGACCGAGCGAGATGCGCTTGGCCTTCGCGTCGACCTCGAGCACCTGGCACTCGATCTCCTGGCCGACCTCGAGGATCTGCTGGGGCTTCTTGACCTTGCGGGTCCAGGACATCTCGCTGACGTGGACGAGGCCTTCGACACCGGGCTCGAGCTCGATGAAGGCGCCGTAGTCCGCGATCGACATGACCTTGCCGCGGACGCGCTTGCCGGGCGGATACGCCTCTTCGGCGTGGTGCCACGGATCGTCCTGGGTCTGCTTGAGACCGAGGCTGACGCGCTCCGTTTCCGGGTTGTACTTGAGGACCTTGACGGTGACCTCGTCGCCCACCTGGAACAGCTCGGACGGGTGGTTGACCCGGCCCCAGCTCATGTCGGTGATGTGGAGGAGACCATCGATGCCACCGAGATCGACGAAGGCGCCGTACTCGGTGATGTTCTTGATCACGCCCTTCACGATCTTCCCCTCTTCGAGGTTCGCGAGGGTCGAGGCCTTCATCTCGTCGCGCTCGCGCTCGAGGAGGACGCGTCGCGACAGGACGATGTTGCCGCGCTTCTTGTTGAACTTGATGACCTTGAATTGGTAGGTCTGGCCGATCAACTTATCGAGGTTGCGGATCGGGCGGAGGTCGACCTGCGACCCGGGGAGGAACGCCTTCACACCACCGCGGATGGTGACCGAGAGGCCGCCCTTCACGCGCTGGGAGATCGTTCCTTCGATGAGCTCGTCGCGCTCGCACGCCGACGAGATCTCGTCCCACACCTTCATCTTGTCGGCCTTCTCTTTCGAGAGGGTGACGAGGCCGTCGTCGTTCTCGCGGGCCTCGATGAAGACGTCGATGCTGTCGCCCGCCTTGACGGTCACCGCGCCGGTGGCGTCGGCGAACTCGTTGAGGGCGATCACGCCCTCGCTCTTGCCGCCGATGTCGACGATGACCTGATCGCGGTGAACTTTGACGACCGTGCCCTGCACGATCTCGCCCTCACGGCCGATGTCTCCGCCGGCGATCTGCGCCTCGAACATCGCTGCGAACGAGTCGGCTCCGCCTCCGGTGCTCTCGTGATACGTCTCGGTCTGTTGCGCCATGCGTTGGTTTCTCTTTCGGTCCGGCAGAGACACGGGCGCCGCCACGGACTCCTCGCGAACGAACCACGGGAATCGTGGGTTTCGTCGCTCGAAGCGCGGGTCGGATCGGCGGCCTCTCCGGGGGCGGGCGGTTTAGCGCGGCGTTTCTCGTCGGTCAACGGCCCGGCCCGGAGCTTGCTGCTCGCCGGCGACGCAACCACGGCGCGCCAGCGGTCGACGGTTGTCCATGTCGGACAACACCAATGCGATCGGTTGGAACCCCAAGCTCAAGTACCCGGACAACGACGCGGCGACCAAGCTCGCCGACGACGTCGAGAAGAAGGAGGTCGCCGACGGAAAGTCCAAGACGGGCAACTCCTGGGCGGCGTATCAGGCGCAGAACAAGGTGATCGAGGACGTGGGCAGCGCAGGCAAGTTCGTCGCCCTGACCACCTATAACGTCGGCAAGGGCGTGATCGGCATCGCCGATCAGGTCGAAGCGGTCGAGACCGGCGCCAAGGCCCTCTACCACCTCGCGAGTGGCGAGCCCGGCAAGGTCAAACAGGACACCGGCTGGTACGCCGCCAAGGCGCTCCTCCACCGTTTTCCCCTGACGTCGCTGGCGATGAAGGGCGTGGATGGCACCGTCGGTCTCATCGAGAGCTTCAACTATGCGAAATCGATCGGCCAGAAGGACGTCGACGCCAAGCTGCAGGTCTTCCACAACGAGCGTGTCGACATCGACGTCCATCGCTACCTCGCCGATCACAAGCTGATCTCGAAGGGCCAATACGAAGCCTCCCTCAAGGGGCTCTCGCCGTTCGGTGAGCATTACGCGAAGGGGAACGGCTCGCCGATCGACGAGCACGCCGCGAAGTACGCCGCGGCGATCAAGGAGAAGGGTTTGGAGAAGCAGATCGCGGGCGAGGTGCGGGAGGGAAAGCTCGCAGCCGTCCGCTTCGACATCAAGACCAGCGGCGACATCGGCAAGGCGATGTTGCAGAGCCCGGACTTCAAAAAGGCATACCAGGGCAACGCGGTCTTTCGCGCGGGCGTGAACGCGCTCGTCGACGAGTACGCGCACGACCGCGCGAAGTACGACAAGGATGTGGCGGAGCTGACGCCGCCGCCGCCGCCGCCGGTGAAGGGGTGAGCGCGATGACACCCGAGGAGTTCACCCGTTGCTACGGCCGCTACCTCTCGAAGGAGCGTGCGCCCAACGGCGACCTGCAGATTGACGGGCGCTTCACCCGCGACCTCTTGCGCACGCTCGCGGTGGAACGGCGCGGGTATGGGGCGTTGCTGCGGCTCGACGCACTGCGGATGGAGCTGTTCGGCGAATTTCTCGCTGAGGCGCGCGCTGCGCTCGATGAGATGGAGCAGCGCGACGAGCGTGTGGAGACCTATCGCTAAACGCCTC
>JBKJQC010000637.1:0-5708 GCA_046593995.1 Polyangiales bacterium | reverse complement strand
ATCTCCGGCGGCGAAGACCCTGCGCCCTATCCGCTCCCCTACCTCGCACACGCGGTCTCGGGGACGTTCGACGTCGATCGCTGCGACTACCTTCTGCGTGACGCGCACATGACCGGCGTGCGCTATGGGCTCTTCGATCTCGACTGGCTCCTGCGGTCGCTCCGCTTCTCACCGACGACCGCCGGTCAGCCGCCGCGCTTCGCGATCGACGGGCTCAAGGGGCTCCCCGCGATCGAGGGGTTCGTCCTCGCGCGTCGGTTCATGTTCGAGCAGGTCTATCTGCACAAGGCGACGCGCGCTGCGGAGTCGATGATCAAGGCGATCTTCGCGCGTGCCGCGATGGTCCTGCGCGACGGCACGCGGCTCGATCCCATCCCGCGGGCGCTCGAGCTCGCGGCGCACGGCCAAGAGATCCCGCTCGGCGCGTACCTCGATCTCGACGACGTGTCGGTCGGGGCTGCGTTCGCCGCCTGGGAGAACGCCCGCGATCCGATCCTCTCCGATCTCTGCAAGCGGCTCCGCGGGAGGCGCATCGGCAAGACCGTGGAGCTCACGGGCGAGGTCGCGTCGCGCGATGTCGCCGATCTGTTGGTCGAGGAGGCGCGCGAGCTGTGCGCCGCGGCGGGGCTCGACCCGGACGCGCACGTCGCGCTCGACGTCGCAGAGGACATCCAGTCGTTCGGCGGACCGGAGCTCGACACGCTCGCGGAGCCGACGTTCCCCCCGCCCACGCACGAGGATGCGCCGCTCGACGTCATCCTCGCCGATGGTCGCGCTCGCCCACTGGGCGCGGTGTCGGTGCTCCTCGCCCGCCTCGACGACGTGCCCATCCGTCGGACGCGCCTCGTCGTTCCCCCGGAAATTCGTGATGCGGTCCGCGAGCGCGTGGCGCTACGGCACGACCATTCGGAGCAGCAACGCGACCGCGGCGCCTAGGGTGACAGGGTGACACCTAGCGCGCGACCCCCTATCATCGCCGGGCGTGATGAAGGCCCCGTCACCCCTGCTTGGGTTCAACAACAACTTCAAGCACAAGGGCGCCGTCTATCACATCCAGACCGAGGACTCGGGCGTCAAGCACCCGCACATCATCACGCACCTCTTCGCGGACGGTGGTCGCATCCTCAAGTCGGTGAAGACCTCGTACGCGCAGTACGTGAGCGAAGCGAACATGGGCGAGATCGTTCGCCAGATGATGAAGGACCAGCACAAGGCGATGATCGTCGCCCTGCGTGACGGTCGCTTCGACGCCGGCGGCTCGAAGGAGGTCGACCTCCCGACCAACGGGTACTTCTCGAGCGCGCAGGTCTCGAACCCGGGAATGGCGAAGAAGACCGAGATCGCGATCGATCCCGCCGCGATCCCGAAGGCGCCACCGGTCCCGGAGCTCGACGTCGACGTCGGCGAGCTGGAGAACGCCGCGGTCGCGACGAACAACGCCCAGCCCGAAGAGCTCCCACCCCCGCCGGCGAACGTCCTCGGTGGCTCGAAGCCCGGCGCCGGTGGCGAGTACGCGAACGTGCAGCCGTCGCAGGGGGCGCAGCGTCGCTCGGCGCGTCCGCCGTCGATCCGGCCTCCGTCGATCCGGCCTCCGCCCGCTGCGGCCCACAGCGACTCGCGACAGCTCGCGGGTCCCCCGCGCGCGCCGAGCGGTCGTTACGCGATGACGCGACCCGCCTCGATCTTCGCGACGAGCCGCCCTTCGACCGCTGGCTCCATCTTCGGCGAGGATCTCATCAGCGAGCGATCGCTCGACGAAGTGATCCTCGCGTATCTCGCCGCAGACCTCGAAGGCGAGAAGAAGTAACTCACTTCGGAGCGAGGAAGGCCTGCACCGCGAACTTCCCCGCGAGCTCCACGGCGCCGCGCGAGATGTCGATGTTCGCCCACGGACCCTTGTCCGAGCGCCCCATCGACATCGAGATCGGATCGTCGGGCGCGGCCGGCTTGCTCACCACCTGCCCGCTCGCGATCGGGAGCGCGCGGCCGGGCAGCGCGATCGCGAGGCCGGCGAGCGACGCGCCGAGCGACTTGAGGTGCGACTCGATCCCGGGGAACGCGCGGAGAGACTTCGAGCCCTTCGCGTCGAGGAGCTCGGTGAAGAGCTCGCGGCCGCCGACGCCGGCGACGAACGCGACGTCCGGACCGTGCGCGCCCCACACGATCTCCGCGGTGTCGGGCTCACCCGGCTTCGGCTTCTCCCCCTTCGGCCGCGGGAGCTTGATCGTGAGGACGAACGCATCGATCCCGGCGACCTTCTCGCTGGTGATGGTCGGCGCGGCGATGCCCTCCTTGGAGAGCCCGCTGGTCACGCCCTTGATCGCGAGGATCGAGGTGAGCGCTTCCTTCATCAGCTTCGCGAGCGCGTGCGGATCGCGTGCGCCGAGGCGCGCCGTGATCCCGAGCTTGGCCGGACCTTCGTAGAGGAATGCGCCGCTCGTGACCTCGCCGCGCGCCTTGTCCCAGGCGGCGAGGAAGCCCTCGATCTTCAGCCGCTCGGCCGGGCCGATGTCGTCGGGGAAGACGTTCGCGAGCATCTCGCCGAGGTCCTTCGAGGACTCGGTGCGCGCGGCTTCCGACGAGCGACCGGAGAACGCGACCACAGAGCCGGCGGGGAGATCGAGGATCGCCGTCGCGTCGCCGAGCGGCCACGTCGCGATCTGCTTCGCGAGCGACGACTCTGCGGGGGCGAGCACGTCGCCGCGGATCGCGACCGAGCCGTTGACCGTGGTGATGGTGACGTGCGCGTCCCCCGCGTCGCCGAGCCAGGAGACGACGCGCTCGTTCTGCCGCGCGAGGTACTCGCCGAGCGCGTCGAGCACGCCCATGGACGGCCCGGACGTGGGCACCGCGCTGCCGGCCTTTGCCTTCTCGAGCATCTGCTTCCGCTGCTCGGCGCCGGCCGCGATGATCGCCTTCAACCCGTCGCGCACCGGTCCGCGCACTGCGGACTGCGGCACGGTGATCGACACGTCCTCCTTGGGGAGCGCGCGCGTGGGGAGCGTGCGCGTGACGAACGGCGTGAGCTCCTTGAGCGCCGCCGTGGTGTTCGCGGCGAGGAGGAAGCCGCGTCGCACGCCGAGCACCTGGGAGCGCGGCCCCTTCGACTCGATGCCCGCCTCGAAGATCGAGAGCTGCTGCGTCGGATCCTCGGTGCGCGAGAGCCCCTGCTTCGAGAGCGCGGTGAGCACCTTGCTCGAGTCCTTCACGGGGATCGCGAGCACGAAGAACGAGTCGTTGCCGTGGCGCACGAGCACGAAGTACGCGGCCTTCTGCCCTTCGATCTCCTCGGTCGTCTCGCGCGTGACGTGCAGCAGGTCCGCGAGGACCGGCGACGCCTTGTCGGGGAGGAGCGGCGAGAGCGTGCGAAAGGACTGGACGATCGCGTCCGGGGAGCGGATCACCGCTTCGAGCGTGAGGCCGTCCGGCGCAGGGACGGCTTGCTCCGCCTGCGGGACGACGACGGCCGGCGGCGGCGGAGGAGGCGGCTCCTTCTTGCACGAGAGCTCGCACGAGAGTGAGGCTCCGAGGGCGAGCCCGACGAAGAGCGAAGAATACGCGCGCCGAGCACCCCGCATGGAGTCGTCCCGTAGCGCTGCCGTGCTTCCGCCGAAAGGTCGGAGCGCGCCCGGGGTCGACGGTCGGGCCCGAGCAGGCTACGTCCCGCCCCTCGTCCATCACGCGAGCGACGCCTCGAGAAGACATGGAGATCCCCCTTCCGAGCGAGCACCGTCCGTCCGACGACGACGCGAAACAGCACTCGCTCGTGGACACGAGCGGAGGTCCGTACCGCACGATCCTCCGGCTCGCGACGCCGACGATGATCGCGATGCTGTCGCAGAGCGTGGTCAACGAGATCGACATCGTCTTCTTCGCGCACCTGCCGTGCCCGGAGTCCTCGAACGGACAGGCCGCGCTCGCTCCGTCCCTCATCGCGCTCTGGGCGTTCGGCGGATCGCTCTCGGCGATCAGCGTGGGCACCCAGGCGCTCACCGCGCGCCGGAACTCCGAGGGGAATCGCGCGGGCGCAGGCGCGGTGCTGGCCAACGCGACGATGTTCGCGCTCGTCGCCGGCGCGATCTTCAGCGTCATCGGGTTCATCATCCTCGAGCCGCTGATGCGCGCGATGGTGAAGAACCCGGACGCCCAGGGGTACGCGATCTCGTACACGCGCTACCGCTTCTTCGGCATCACCTCGATGGCGATGTCGTTCGCCTTCAAGGCCTTCTTCGACGGCCTCGGCGCGACGCGCATCCACATGGTCAGCGCGCTCGTGATGAACGCGGTGAACATCGTGCTCTGCTGGTTGCTCATCTTCGGCAACCTCGGCTTCCCGCGCATGGGACCGGCGGGCGCAGGCCTCGCCGCGCTGATCGCGACCTACATGGGGCTCGCGATCATGATCCTCTTCGCGGTGAAGAAGCATTACCGCAGCACCTACGACTGGTTCGAGCGGAAGAAGCTCTCCTGGTCCATCACCTGGCAGATCCTCCGGCTCGCGATCCCCGGCGGCGTCGCGACGATGGCCGTGATGGTCGGCTTCGGCTTTTTCCTCTTCGTCGTCGGGAAGCTCGATGCCGCGGCCGGCACGGTCGTGACCGCGGGAGCTTGCGGTCAGAGTGAGGCCGTCAACGGCGCCGCCACCACTGCGATCATCGGGATCCTCAAGCTCACCTTCACCGCGTGCCTGGCGTTCGGCACTGCGACCGCGACGCTCGTCGGCCAATCCCTCGGCGCCGAGAGGCCGGACAAGGCGGCGACGTACGGTTGGTCCTCGGTACGGCTCGGTCTGGTGATCTTCGGGATCGTGGGGCTCCTCGAAGGGGTGATCTTCACGAAGCCGATCCTCGCGTTCGTCTCGCACAGCGCCGCCGTCCAAGAGGCCGCGCTCGTGCCGCTGCGCATGATGGGGCTGACGACACCGGTCATCGCCGTCGCCATGATCCTCACACAGGCGCTGTTCGGCGCGGGCAACAGCCGCTTCGTGATGATCGTGGAGCTGATCCTCCACTTCACGTGCCTGATGCCGCTCGCGTGGCTCTTCGGGGTGACCCTCGGCGGCGGCCTCCCCGGCATCTGGGCGTCGGCCATCGTCTACGCGCTCGGCCTGGCCGCGGCGATGGTCTGGAAGTTCGGCCGCGGCGACTGGAAGACCACGAAAATCTGAAGCTTTCGTCGGATTCGTCCGCTTGGGGCTTTCGAGCCTTAAGTCCGCGAACGCCTCGGCCGTTAGCCCTGGGACTCCCCACGGGGAGCAAAGCTTCCTCGGGAGGAAGGTGTTGCGGGATGGTGAGCGCGAGCCACCATCCCGCAGTTTATTTTTGGGTGGGTAGAGTCGCCGACGCCGTAGAACGGCCCTGTTCACAGCTGTTCACAGGGAGGCGGGGAGGCGAGGAGGCGAGAGGGAGAAGATCGGGAGAGGTCTGCCGATCATCGCTCGTCTCCGCATCGACGTTTTCGTCTGCGCCTCTGCGCCTCGCCTCGAAGAGGAACACGGAGGCGCGGAGGCACGGAGGGACGCGGAGGTGTGTGAGGCTGCCGATCGTTGCTGGCCGTCGCATCGAGGTCGCTCTCTGCGCGAAGCCGTCTCTGTAGACACGGACGCGTCGTGGCGGCGATCGTCACGTGAGCCTCGACGGATCACCGCGGCAGCACTCTCGATCTC
This sequence comes from Polyangiales bacterium, assembly GCA_046593995.1. Lineage (GTDB taxonomy): Bacteria > Myxococcota_A > Polyangia > Polyangiales > JADJMO01 > JALHOE01. The sequence goes on along the minus strand of JBKJQC010000637.1, from coordinate 43 downwards.
CCTCCGTCTCGCCTCCGCGCCTCCGCGCCTCCGTGTTCTTCTC
>JBKJQC010000274.1:0-6370 GCA_046593995.1 Polyangiales bacterium | reverse complement strand
GCGCAGCTCTTCCGCGTCGAACTTCATGCTCGGCGGGACGGTCTGCATGCCGCTCGACGTGGGCGCCGCGTCCGACGACGCCCCATGAGCCGCGGGGGCGCGGCGCTCACCGCCGCGGATCAGCTCGTCGAGGTAGGCACGCCACTGCTCGTCGACGGAGTTGCGGTCGTGGAGGTACATCCCCACGAGCTCGCTCACGAGGCCTGCGTTGAGACCGAAGTCCTTGGTCATGTCGTCTGCTCTTCCGGAGGGTTCCCGCGATCACGCCGAGCGCCTGCTCTGTCTGCGGGCGAAGGCTCGGCCGTGACGAAAAACGTGGGGGCACCGTAGCAGAAAGCACAGTGGGCGGGGCCCGAGACCCCTGCGAGACCTGTCGGTCGCTGCCGACGGTCCGCGCGCGCTCGATGGCGATGACGCAGCAGTCGGGCGTGACGCTCAGCCGCCGTGGGGCGCGTCGGCGCAGCCGCACCGCGCGAGCGCGCCGCCGCACGCCGGGCACTCCTCGATCTCGCAGCCAGGCACGTGCTCGTCGAAGTAGTACGCGCCGCACGCGGGGCACGGCGACTCTTCGGGGGAGTGTTCCTCGCCGAGCCGGATGCGCGCGTACTCCTTGCCGTCGACGACGATGCTGCTCACTCGAGCGTCCGAGCGTTCGGCGTGCGGTCTCTCGGGATGTCCGGCTCGACGAAGCACCAGCGGACCTCCGGGCGCGCGACGCGCAGCTTTGCCTCGTATGCGTTGATGGCGTTGCACACCTCGTCGATGCCCATCCTGCTCTTGAACCCGAGCTTGATGACGACCATCACCTCGCCGGGCCCCTGCTGGATCGTGACGATGTGGAGCACCTTCTCGAAGTCTTCGTGCTCCTCCGCGAGCTTGCGCGCGGCCGCTTCGATCTCGGGATCCGCCGACTCGCCGAGCAAGAGCGACTTCACCTTCACGGCGAGGAAGATCGCGACGCCGACGAGGACGAGGCCAATCGAGCAGCTGCCGACGCCGTCCCAGCGGCCGTCCTTCGTCAGATCGGCGACGAAGAGCGCGAGCATCGCGAGCACCAGTCCGAACACCGCGGCAGAGTTCTCGCCGAAGATGACCACGAGATCCGAGTCCTTCGTGTGGCTCAGGAACTTCAGGAAAGGCTTCGCGCCGCGGCGACGATTCAGCTCCTTGATGTTCGACAGCGTGGCCGCACCTTCGATGAGGAGCGAGACCCCGAGGATGACGAGGCCGAGCCACACCTTCTCGACCTTCTCGGGCTCGCGGATCTTGTGGATGCCTTCGTAGATGGAGAACGTGCCGCCGCCGCTGAACAGCAGCAAGGCGACCATGAACGACCAGAAGTACACCTCGCGCCCATACCCGAGCGGGTGCGAGGCATCCGGCGGCTTGCGCGCGGCGCGAACGCCGATCAGCAGCAGGACCTGGTTGCCGCAGTCCGCGAACGAGTGGAGCGCCTCCGCGAGCATCGCGCCGGACTTGGTGAAGAACGCGGCGACCGCCTTCACCACCGCGATCAGGATGTTCGCGAGCAACGACTGCACGATGTGCGACGTCGAGTCCCCGTTCGCGGACATGCGCTCAGCCCCTCTTCTTCTTCGGCTCGACGACGATCTTCTTCGGCATCAAGCGCCCCCCCTCGATGCGTCCCGAGACGATGAAGCGCGTGCGCCCCTGGCCGTCCTTGCCGGGCTGCGGGAAGGCGTAACCGCTCGCCGCGACCACGAGGACGGCGTCCTTCTCCTCCGCGAGCGCCTCGAGCGGCTTCGACAGGAGCGCTTCGAGCGCACGATCGCGAACCGCCGCCACCGTCCCCGGCGCGACGTGCAGCGCGACCTCGCCGCTCACTTCGAGTCCATCCCGCTCGAGCCGCAGGATCTCGTCCGTTCCGCGATCATCCATGGGCGCCAACCTACTACGGAATTCGGGCGCCAGGGTCGGTTAGCCTGTGCGCGATGGCCATCGCTCCCGAGGCGTTCCGCGCCGCGCGCATGAAGTTCACCGACGGCCTCGTCGCGCCGTGGCAGGGTCTCGGCTACGTGATGTCGAGCCCGAGCACCTGGCCACTCGCCTCCGTGCCGGTGCTCGTGTTCCTGATCCTCGTCGGCGGCGGCAGCGCGCTCGGGATCTCGCTCGTCGAGTCGAACATGGCCGCTCGCCTCGCGACCGAGAGCGGCGGCATGCACGTGCTGTGGCAGGTGCTGCGCGTGCTCCTCTGGCTCGCGGCGATCACGCTCGCTTTTCTCGTGTCGCTCGCGCTCGCGCAGCCCATCGCGGGCCCCGCGCTCGAGGCGCTCGCGAAGAAACAAGCAGCCGCGATCGGCGTCACGCAGCTCCCGGAGACCGGCGCGGTGGCAGGCATGGCGCGCTCCCTCCGCGTCACCCTCTTCGGGCTCCTCCTGGCCACCCCGATCATCATCGGACTCACTGTCGTCGAGCTGGTCGTGCCCGTCCTCGTCGTCGTCACCATGCCGCTGAAGTTCCTCACCTCGGCGCTGATGCTCGCGTGGGACCTGTTCGACTACCCACTCTCGCTGCGCGGCGCGGGCGTGCGCGCGCGGATCGCCTGGATGAGCGACAACTTCGCGTGCTCGCTCGGCTTCGGCGTGAGCGTCGCGCTCATCCTGCTCGTCCCCGGCGCGGGCCTGCTCTTCCTCCCGGCCGGGGTCTGCGGCGCGACGCGCCTCGTGCTCGAACGGTAGTCAGCCCACGCCGACTGCTCGCGCTAGGCCCATCTATTCGCCCTTCGCGCTCTCCACCGTATCCGCCACCTCACCGGCGATGGCCGGATAGACGATGCCCGCGATCGCCGCGCCCGCGATCGGCGCGACCCAGAAGAGCCACAACTGCGCGACCGCCCAGCCGCCCACGAAGAGCGCCGGGCCGGTGCTGCGCGCCGGGTTGACCGAGAGGTTCGTGACCGGGATGCCGATCAGGTGGATCAGCGTGAGGCCGAGGCCGATCGGGATCGGCGCGAAGCCCTTCGGCGCACGCGCGTCGGTCGATCCGAGGATGATCATGAGGAACATGAACGTGAGCACGATCTCCGCGACGAGCGCGGCGACCATCGAGTACCCACCGGGCGAGTGCTCGGCGAAGCCGTTCGAGGCGAAGCCGCCGTCGAGCGAGAAGCCCGCCTTGCCGCTGGCGATCACGTACAGCGCACCGGCGCCGGCGATCGCGCCGATGACCTGCGCGGCGACGTAGGGGCCGATCTCCTTCGCTGGGAACCGCTTGCCGACGACGAGGCCGATGGTGACCGCGGGGTTCAGGTGGCACCCCGACACGTGGCCGATCGCGTACGCCATCGTGAGCACGGTCAGACCGAAGGCGAACGATACTCCGAGCAGACCGATGCCGACGCCGGGGAACGCCGCTGCGATGACTGCGCTGCCGCGGCCGCCGAAGACGAGCCAGAACGTCCCGATCAGTTCCGCGAGCGCACGTTTTCCGATCGGCATGAACGACCCTCCAGAAGCGGGAGCCTATGGCGGAGCGGGCGCAAAAGTCGATGTCTTCGCGCGCATCTCGTCGTACATCTTGAGCGACTCGCGGATCGCGCGGTTCGCCTCGAACGGCCCGCTGAAGTCATCGACGACGACGTTCTTCTTCTCGAGCATCTTGTAGTCCTCGAAGAAGCGACGGAGCTCGTGCAGCGAGTGCTGCGGGAGCTCGCGGATGTGCGTGTAATGCGCGTAGGCGGGATCGAGCAGGCTGCTCGCGATGATCTTGTCGTCGAGCCCTTTCTCGTCGCGCATGCTCATCATCCCGACGGCCCGAGCGCGCACGAGCGTGAGCGGCACCACCGGCTCCTGACCGAGCACCAACACGTCGAGCGCGTCGCCGTCGTCGCAGTAGCTCCGCGGGATGAACCCATAGTTCGCCGGATAGTGCACCGCCGAGAACAGCACGCGATCGAGCGTGAGCATCCCCGTCTTCTTGTCGAGCTCGTACTTGTTCTTCGACCCCTTGGGGATCTCGATGACCGAGAGGAAGCCCTCCTCGATCGGCTCTTCGACGGGGATGTCGTGCCAGGGGTGGACCATGTGTTCCCGTAGAGTTGGTCCGAACGAGCCCGGCGACAAGTGCCGCATCGCGTCATCGTCGCCGCCGCGCGGCAATGCCCTCACGCTGGGTTTCGCGCGCGCCGAACGTTCGCAACGTTCGGCTTTTCGCGAACCAGGTGTGACCTTCCGTACACACGTTCGCAAAAACGCGAACGTTGCAAACGTTCGGGGCGTGCGCCGCGCGAAAACGGGATTGGACCCGCCGCCGTCGTCTGACTCGTAGAGTCAGGCGACCCGCCGCCGTCGTCTGACTCGTACGGTCAGGCGTCCTTCTTCTCGGTCGCGTGCTTCTTCTCGGGCGCGTCCTTCGGGGCTTCGCCCGGGGCGACCGGCTTGAACTCGGCGGGCGCGGCGGAGCCTTCGCCGAAGAAGTACTTCTCGCACTCCGCGAACCAGGTCTTCTGGTGGGCGGGATGGGTCATGTCGAGGCGGTACTCGTTGACCAGCATCTTCGAGTGCTCGAGCCACGCCTTCCATGCGTCCTTCGAGACGTTGTCCCAGAGACGCTGGCCGAACTCGCCCTTGAAAGGCGCGCGTTCCATCGCGGGAGCTTCGCGACCGAGCTTGATGCACTTCACCATTCGTTCCGACATGACCACCCTCGCGACGCGTGAGATCCGCGGCCCGCTCGAGCACGGGACGTCCAGGACGTGCTGTTAGCATGACCGCGATGCGGGCACTCGGGAAGGCGTCGCGCATCTGGCTCGGCGCTGCCGTTCTCGGATCGCTGGGCGCGCTCACGACGTCCCCTGCACGCGCCGAGAGCGCGGCCGTCGCGGAGGACGAGCCTGCGTATCGCGCGCTCCGCACCGATCTCGAGCGCCTCGTCGAGTCCCAACAGGGGGGCGGTTGGCGGATCGATCGCTACGAGTACGAGGACATGATGCCCTCGGCGCTGATGACCGTGTGCAAGGTGCCGGCGTCGACGCGGCAGCGCGTGCTCGCCTACTACGACTGGCGCATCGCGGGGTTCGGGGGGCCGGTCGAGATCGCGTGGGAGCGCACGAAGGATCTCGACGCGATCAAGCCGCTCCTGTTCGTGTCGCGCGTGCGTGGGCTGCTCGTCGAGGCGATGAAGCGGGCGCAGACGGAGTGCCCGCCGTGGATGACGCCGGACCCGAAGTTCCGCGGGCTGCAGAGCGACGCGGAGCAGTGGTCGCTCAACGTCGAGACCGGCGGTCTCCTGCAGATCCGTCGCAGCGAAGGGCGCTGGACGTACGGCGGCGGCGGCGTGATCCGCTTGCTCGTCGCGCGCGGCTTCGCGAACACGTCCGTCCTCTTCGGGCCGGAGTTCGCAGGGGGCGCGATGCTCCGCTTCGGGCAGGAGGGGGGCTTCGTCCTCAACTACTTCCCGGCAGTGCCCTTCGTCGTGCGCTTCCACCAGCGTACGTGGCACTACGACGTCGAGATCGCGCCGGTCGCCCTCTTCCAAGCCGACGACACGCGGTTCAGCTACGGCGTGCGCTTCGGGGTCGGCGGAGGCATCCAGTCGCGACGCACGCGCGGCGTGATCCCGTGGGCCGGGCTGCACGTGGCCTACGAGACGTACTTCCCCGGGGCCCGGGCCGCGGCGCAATTCCTCCGCGGAGGCTTACGCGTCGGCATCATCTGGGAGTGAGGCTACAAGCTCGCGAAGAAGCTCCAGATCGCGCTCCCCGCGTACGGCGGGTAGGCGTGCCCGCCGGTCTTGCTCCCGCACCAGTGCACCGGCTTCGTGCAGCCGTCGTAGGCGACGCAGGGGTCGGGCGTGACCGGCTTGGTGGTCGCCGCGCAGCCGTTCTTCTGCACCCACGCGTCGCGCGTCTTCACGCCTTCGCTGAAGTTCACCGTCGCGTCGTCCTCGGCGTGCGTGATCCACACCGGTAGCGCGCTGCCGCAGGCGCCGTACGGGCCCCCGCTCGCGACGACGCCGATGCCGCGGAGCACGTTCGAACGGTAACACCCGAGCGAGTTCGACATGTAGCCGCCGTAGCTGTGGCCGAAGCTCATGATGCGCGACGAGTCGACGCACAGCTTCGACGAGATCTCCGTCACGAGCGCGTCGAACAACGCGACGTCACGCCCCGCCGACGTGAGCACCCAGCCGGTGTCCCTCGGATCGGCCGAGACCGAGAGGCCGTTCGGATAGACGACGATCGCCTTGCCGGCCGCCGCCCTCTCGACGCCGCTGTAGGAGCGGAACAGCGTCCCGTTGCCGGTGCGGCCGTGCCAGGCGAAGACGAGGGGGAGCGGCTTCGACGGATCGTACCCGGTCGGGATCGACAGCACGTAGGTGCGCTCCGTCCCCGCCACGGTAATGCTGCCAT
>JBKJQC010000950.1:0-7959 GCA_046593995.1 Polyangiales bacterium | reverse complement strand
GCGCAGCTGGCCACTCGGCGATCCGTCGTCGTTGCGATAGGTCGACCAGCCGTTGAAGACGGTGCCGTTGAGCGTGAACGAGGGCGACAGCTTGTAGGTGACACGCGCGCCGGCCATGAAATACGGCGTGGCGTCGGCGATCATCGTGCGCGTGTAGTTCCAGTTGTGGACCGAGATGAAGCTCTCGCGTCCGACGAGGCTCGGCAGCACGCCGGCCTCCACGTGGAGCTCGCCGGTGCGCCACCCGACGTTCGCGAGCTGGATGTGCTTCCAGATCTCGCGGTCGGGGTACCGCGCCTGGAGCGCGTCGACCGAGGTGCCGGCGTGGAGCACGATCGTCCCGGTGAGCTTCGCGTGCTGCAGGCGGGCGCCGAGCGCGACGAGGTTCACTGCGAACTCGCCGTGACGCGACCCGGTGGAGAGCGCGGTCGCGTTACGGCTGGTCTGCTCCCGGTACGGCGGGGCCGTGTCGTGGTGGGCGTAGTAGGCGTCTGCGACCGCGATCGGCTCGACGCGCGGGAGCTCCGCCCCGGTCGGCAGATCGTCCTCTGCCGCCGAGGCGCCCGCGGTCGTCGAGAGCACCGTCGCGAACAGCAGGAGGCCGGTGATCACGCCGGTCGACACGCCGGTCATGACGGAGCCGGCCGGTGAGACACGCATCGGCGCGGATCCTACCGGCCCCGGCCCCCCCTGCACCAGTTTCGCGATCAGAACCCCACGGCAGACCTTGGGTAGTACCGTGAGATTGCCGACCGACTCTCGGGTCTCGGTCTCGGTCTCGCTCTCGCTCTCGCTCTCGCTCTCGAACCCTAGACCCTAGACCCTAGACCCTAGACCTCTTCCTCAGGAAGAGAGGCGATCGGTCGCACGTTGCTCTCGCGCCGGCCTTCCTCCCCCGTGGTCACCCCTACCGACGCGGCGCGTTCGTGAAGAAACGTGTCAGTCGTTGCTCGCTAGAGGGGGGGTGCTTAGGCTGACGGACCATCAGCCCACCCGATCGCACCGTTCGCACGTAGAACCGAGACCGCCCCTTCGCGAAGACTTCTTCGGCCGATCGAGGGCGAGACGAGGAACCGAGATGGCACAGATTCCGGAGCTCGATTTCAAGACGTTCGTCTCGCAGAAGAAGGCCGGCCACGTCGGCGGCGGGGACGGCCACGACTACGCGTACATCCTCGACCGCCAGACGCGCGCGGCCTTCCAGAAGATGGCCCCGGTCGAGTACGCGGTCGCAGCGACCGTGCGCATGTGGAAGGCCATCGGGAAGAATCAGCTGCTCGGCAGCACCGTGCGGGTAACGGAGCGCCAGTTCCCCCGACTGCACGCGCTCAACGTCGAGAGCGCGCAGACCCTCGGCATCCCGACGCCCACCCTCTACGTCGGTCAGAACCCGCACCTCAACGCGGGGACCTTCGGTACGCCGGACGACAGCTTCATCCTCGTGAACGGATCGCTCATCGATCACTTCAACGACAAGGAGATCCTCGACGTCCTCGGCCACGAGCACGGCCACATCCAGAACAACCACGTCGTGTACCTGACGACGCTCTACATGCTGACGAACGTCGTGAACGCGTTCGTCGGTTGGTTCGCCTACCCCGCACGGATCGCGCTGATGGCCTGGTCGCGACGCGCCGAGATCACCTGCGACCGCGCGGGCCTCCTCGTCGTGAAGGATCTGAACATCTCGATGAAGGGCCTGATGAAGCTCGCTCTCGGCTCGAAGAAGCTCTACGAGGAGCTCGACCTCGACGCGTACCTCGAGCAGTACGACGACGGGAAGAAGGGCATCGGCCGCCTGAGCGAGCTCTTCGCTTCGCATCCGTACGTGCCGAAGCGGGTGATGGCGTTGAAGGTCTTCTCGGAGACCGCGCTCTATCGCAAGGCGATGGGCCTCGGCACCGACGGCATCTCGATGGAAGAGTGCGACAACCGCGTGCACGAGATCATCAAGGTGGTCGCGTGAGCGGCGCGGAGAAGAGCGAGGAGAAGGTCGTCGAGACGCCGGTCGGCGCGCTCGAGGGGTTCCGCGAGCGCAAGGAGCTCGTGACGACCGCGCTCCGTGACGTCGCCGACGTGGCGGGGACGCTCGGCGCGGCGACGCTCCGGGAGCGCATCTCGCGCGATCTCGTGGTGAAGCTCGAGGAGGATCGCTTCCACCTCGTGGTGGTCGGCGAGTTCAATCACGGCAAGACGACGTTCGTGAACGCGCTCCTCGGAGCGAACGTCCTCCCGGTCGGCGTCACCCCGACGACCGCGACGATCCACCACCTCCGCCACGGCGACGAGCCGAAGGCGAAGGTCTCGTACATGGGCGGCCGCGAAGAGCCGATCGAGTTCGAGAAGGTCCGCAGCTTCATGGTCGGCGGCGAGAGCGCGCGGCCGAGCGGTGCGGGTGGTGAGAACGTCGCGGAAGAGGTCTCGCACATCGAGGTCAGCTACCCCGCGCCGCTCCTGCGGGAGCGCATCGTGCTCGTCGACACGCCAGGCGTGAACGACCTCTCGCACCAGCGCGCGGACATCACCTACGGCTACATCCCGAAGTCCGATGCGGTGTTGTTCCTCCTCGACGCCGGTCAGATCCTCAAGGAGAGCGAGCGCGTCTTCCTCCAGGAGAAGATCATCGGCCAGGCGCGCGACAAGATCGTCTTCGTCATCACCAAGTGGGACATCCTCGACGAGGCCGAGCAGAAGGAAGCGCTCGACTACGCGAAGGTGCAGCTCGCCAAGTTCGTGAAGGGGGAGCCGATGATCTACCCCGTCAGCGCGGAGAACGCCCTGAAGGGGAACGCCGAAGCGAGCGGCATGCCCGAGCTCGTCGACTTCCTGACGCGCTTCCTCGCAGAGCACCGCGGCCGCATCCTCCTCGACAACGCGCTCGGTGAAGGCCTCGCCGTGGCGCGCACGTTGGTGAAGGGCGTCGACGCCAAGCGCCGCGCCCTCGTGATGGACGAGAAGGAGCTCGGTCGCCGCATCTCCGCCATCGAGAGCGATCTCGCGGGGCAAGGCACGACCATCGAGCAGCGACGCTCGCGGATCCGCGAAGACGTCGGGGCGGTCCGCGCGTGGGCGCGCCGCGATCTCGACCGGTTCGTCGAGGACGCGACGCGCATGATCACCGCGCAGGTCGACAACGCCGAGCCGGCGGATCTGAAGTCGCACTTCCAGTCGTACCTCGAGCACGTGGTCAAGCAGTGGGCCGAGGCCGAGACGAAGGAGATCGGCTCCGCCCTCGAGCAGATCGCCGAGCGGACGATCGCCATCGTTCGTGAGGACGCGACCGACACTGCGCGTCGGGTCGGCGATCAGCTCGGCGGAGCGATCCCGGGGCTGAAGGTGGAGGTCGACTCGTTCGCCTTCGACGTCGGGGTGATGGCGTCGCTCGTGTTCGGCCTCTCGAGCATCTTCTCTGGCGCGTTCCTCGTCGGCGGCGTGCTGCTCGTGGCGGCACCGCTCCTCGGCATGCTCGCCCGCGATCGCATCAACGCCGAGTACAAGCGAACGGTGCGCGAACGCACCCCCATCGTGCTGCGCGAGATCGCGAGCAAGGTCGGTCCGAAGATCGACGCCATGATCGACGAGTTCGCAAACAAGCTCGACGCCTGGGTCGTCTCCGCGAGCGAGGATCTCCACCGCGAGCTCCTCGAGGTGCTGAAGTCGGCGAAGGACGCGCGCAGCGGCGGGCTCGAGAAGAGCGCGTCCGAGCGCGCCGAGACCGAGGTCGCCGCGGCGAAGCTCACCGGTGCGCGCGCGAAGCTCGAGGAGCTGCGCGCCGGCCTCTGGGGGGACGCCGTGCGGCAGGACGAGAAGCTCGTCGAAGCGACCGCCTCGATCCCGAGCAGCGTTCCCTCGGCGGCGATGGGTGGGAATGGTGACGGCGGAGGGGCGCCGCCGCCGGTGAACGCTGCTGGGGGAGCAGCGTAGAGCGAGAGCGTACTCTTGCTCGCGGTGACCGACGGCCCGCAGACCGAACGCTATCTCATTCGCCGCCGTATCGGCAGCGGCGGGCATGGCGTCGTCTACGAAGCCGTCGATCGCGTCCACGATCGCCGTGTCGCACTCAAGAGCATCGAGCCCGGCGATCCGACCGCGCTCCATGCATTGAAGCGGGAGTTCCGCGCGTTGTGCGACGTCGTGCACCCGAACCTGGTGCGTTTGTACGAGCTGCACGTCGAAGGGGAGACGTGGTTCTTCACGATGGAGCTCGTCGACGGCGTGCCGTTCGGCGCGCCGACCGAGGTCGCGCACGACGACGGCGGCGTGATCACGCTCCCGATCGACGCGCCGCCGCGACCGCGCGCGCCGCTCCGCGAGCTCCTGCGGCAGCTCGCCGAAGGAGTCGCCGCCCTGCACGACTTCGGCATGGTGCACCGCGACCTCAAGCCCTCGAACGTCCTCGTGACCGATGCGCCGCGGGTCGTGCTCCTCGATTTCGGGATCGTTGCGCGAATCGGTGCGGCACAAACCGGAGCGCACCGGATCGTCGGCACGCCCGCGTACATGGCCCCGGAGCAGGCCACTGGCGACGCGGTGGGGCCTGCGGCCGATTGGTATGCGTTCGGCGTGATGCTCTACCAATCGCTCACCGGACGCCTCCCCTTCAGCGGCACGCCCGCCACCGTGATGGCGGAGAAGCTCGCCTTCGATCCACCGTCCCCTTCGTCGCTCGCGCGCGACGTCCCGCCCGATCTCGCTGCGCTGTGCGCGGCGCTCCTGCGGCGTGATCCGACGAAGCGGCCTTCGTCGCAGGAGGTTCTCGCCCAGCTCGGCGTCCGACGCGAGCTCCCTCTTCGACCTGGGACACCGCTCGAGACCGCGCGGGAGGCTCCATTCGTCGGTCGTGCGCGCGAGCTCGCGACGCTGCGCGATGCGTATCGCGCGTCGCGACAGCATATGGTCTCGGTCGTGGTCACCGGACCCTCCGGCGTCGGAAAGACCGCCCTCGTCCGCCGCTTCCTCGACGATGTGGCGACCGATCGGCCGGCGCCTGTCGTCCTCGTGGGACGCTGCTACGACCGCGAGGCCGTCCCGTACAAAGCGTTCGACGGCGTGGTCGACGCGCTCGCGCAGACGTTGCTCGGGTGGGCGTTCGAGGACGTCGCCGCGGTGTTGCCGCGCGACGCTTCGGCACTTGCACGCTTGTTCCCGGTGCTCGAGCGCGTCCGCGCGATCGCCGAGGCGCCGCAGCGCGTGATCGCCGATCCGCAGCAGCTCCGTCGTCGCGCGTTCGCCGCGCTGCGCGAGCTTCTCGCACGGATCGCCGATCGGCGACCGGTCGTCGTGTTCGTCGACGACATCCAGTGGCACGACGACGACAGCGCGGCGCTCGCCGCAGAGCTCGCGGCCGCCCCCGAAGCGCCTACCCTCACGTGGGTGCTCGGTCTCCGCGAGGACGTCGATGCGCCGCGGCCGCAGCTGCTCGACCGCATCGCGCACTCCATCACCAGCACGCTCTCGCTCGACGCGCTCGCACCGGACGATGCGCGTTCACTCGCGCGTGCCTGGCTCGCGGATGGAGACGCGGATGGAGACGCGGATGGAGACGCGAATGAAGATCCGGACGAAGGTCTTGCGGCGTCCGTTGCGACCGAGGCGCTCGGTAGCCCCTTCTTCATCGGCGAGCTTGCGCGCGCGGCGCGCACCCGGGGGACATCGGTTCGCCTCGGCGACGTCCTGCGAGAGCGTCTCGCCGAGCTCGATGACGCGAGCCGTGCCTTGCTCGAGGTCGTCGCCGTGTCGCACCGGCCGCTGCCGCTCGACGTCGCGGTCCGCGCGAGCGCACTCCCGTCCGAGGCCGCAGGTCTCGCGGTGGCGACGCTCCGCGCTCGTCTCTTCCTGCGGAGCGCCCCGCGCGCCGGCGGCGACGTCATCGAGCCGTACCACCACCTGATCCGCATGGCCGCCATCGCGCGCGTCGACGAGGCCGCGTTGCGTGCGCTCCATGGTCGCATCGCCGACGCGCTGACGTCGCGCGGTGACGAGGACCCCGAGGCGCTCTTCCTCCATTTTCGCGCCGCCGGACGGGACGAACGAGCGCTCCCCTATGCGAAGCTCGCCGCCGAGCGTGCCACGCGCTCGCTCGCCTTCGATCGCGCGGCGCAGCTCCACCGTCTCGCGCTCGAGCGCATGGACGAGGGGCCCCACGCGCACGCGACGCGCATCGCGCTCGGCGACGTACTTTCGTATGCGGGGCGCGGCCGGGATGCGTCAGAGGTCTACGCGCGCGCCGCACTGGACGCCGATCCGGCCGAAGCGCTCCGCCTCCGCGCGCGGTCCGCCGAGCAGCTCCTCGTCAGCGGATGGATCGACGAAGGCCTCGCGTCGATCGAGGAGGTCCTCGCGGGCGTCGGGATGCGCCTCGCCAAGACGCCCTTTCGCGCGCTCGCCGCCCTGATGTTGCTTCGGTTGTGGCTCCGCGTGCGCGGCCTCGGGTTCGTGCGGCGCGACCCATCGGCGATCGCACCTCGAGACCTGGTGCGCATCGACGTCTGCCGTTCCGTCGCGTTCGGGCTCGCGCCGGTCGACAACATTCGCGCGGTGCAGTTCCAGTCGCGGCACCTCGCGCTCTGTCTCGCCGCCGGCGAGCCGCTTCGCATTGCACGCGCGCTCGGGATCGAGGCGACGATGCGCGCCACCCAAGGGAGCGCGAGTCTCCCGCTCGTCGAGCGCCTCATCCGCGTGGCAGAGGCCATCGCGAACGACGTGTGCGCGCCCGAATCGCAAGCGGCGGTGCTCATCGCACGTTCGTCGGCGGCCTACTTCACAGGACGCTTCCCCGAAGCGCGTGCCGACAGCGAGCGAGCCATCGAGCTCGTGCGCGACCGCATCATCGGCATGCGCTGGGAGCTCGACGGGCTCCAGTTCTTCCATCAGTGCATGCTGGTCTACCTCGGCGATCTCCGCGCCCTCTCGCGTGAGCTCCCGCCCCTGATCCGAGAGGCGGAGGACCGCGGCGATCTGTACCTCGCGACCAACCTCGAGCTCGGCGACACCAACCTGCACTGGCTCGTGCGCGACGAGCCGAAGGAGGCGCGCTCCGTCATCCATGACGCGCTCGGACGCTGGTCGCGGCGCGCATTTCACCTGCAGCACGCTTACGCCGCATGCTCGGAGGCGCTCGTGGATCTCTACGAAGGCGCTCCGCGGCGCGCGCTGCGTCGCGTGACCGAGATCGAGCCGCAGATGCGCCGCTCGTTCTCTTCGCGGATCCAGTTCAGCCGCATTCGCGCACGGTTCGTGGAGGGACGCGCGGCGCTCGCCTGCGGGGAGCGGCAGATCGCGACGCGCGCGGCGAGAGCGCTCGTAGGCGAACGCGTGCAGTGGGCGAGTGCCCTCGCCTCGCTCATCCGCGCGCGCCTCGACGAAAGCGACCCGGTCGGCCATCTGCGGCGTGCGATCGTGGATGGAGAAGCGTGCGGGATGGCGCTCCACGTCGCGGTTGCGCGGCGCGCTCTGGGCGAGCTGCTCGCTCTCGAGGAGGGGCGTGCGCTCGTCGCCGAGGCCGACGCGTGGTTCGTCGAGCAAGGCGTCGTCGATCCAGAACGCTTGCGGATGACGGTGCTGCCGTTGCTATCGTAGGCCGCAGCGCGACAAGAGTCGGTGAAAGTGCACGCGCGTCATTCCCGCTTCGCGCGCGGCGGCGCTCACGTTGTCGCCGTTCTTCGCGAGGAGCTGTTCGAGATACTTCCGCTCGAACGCGAGCACGAACAGCTCGCGCGCGACGCGCAGCGGTCGGCTGATGTCGACCGGCGGGAGCTCGCCGCTGTCGGTCGATGGCGCGAGCTCCGCTCGACTCTCCTGTACCAGCGAGCGCTCGACGTGATTCCTCAGCTCGCGGACGTTCCCCGGCCACGCGTGGCGTGCGAGCTCGCGCAGCGACTCCGGCGTGCGCAGCGCGTCGCCGGGGAACGTCCGCGAGCTGAGGAATCACGTCGAGCGCTCGCTGGTACAGGAGAGTCG
>JBKJQC010000875.1:0-5739 GCA_046593995.1 Polyangiales bacterium | reverse complement strand
TTCGGACGGATCGAATCCGTGGTTGAAGGCCGAGACGAAGACGTTGTTCACGTCGAGCAGCAGCGCGCAGTCGGCGTCTCTCGCGAGCGCCGCCAGGAAGTCCCATTCGGACATCGTCGAGCCTGCGAACTCGACGTACGTGCTCGGATTCTCGATCGCGATCGGCGCGCCGAGGAAGTCCTGGACCTCTCGCACGCGCGCGACGACGTGCCGCAGCGACTCCTCCGTGTACGGTAGCGGGAGCAGATCGTGGGTGTTGCGACCGGCCACGCCCGTCCAACACAGATGGTCCGAGACCCAGCGGGCGCGGAGCCGATCTCGGAGCGCTCGGAGCTCGCGGAGGTAGGCCCAGTCGATCGGATCGGTCGATCCAATCGACAGCGACACGCCGTGCATCGCGACCGGATAGCGCTCCGCGATCTGCTCGGCGAACCACAGCGGCTTGCCGGCCGTTTGCATGTAGTTCTCGCTGAGGATCTCGAACCAACCCACGTCCGGCGCGTGCTCGAGGACGTGCGCGTAGTGGCGCGTGCGAAGGCCCACGCCTACGCCCAGGTCGGGAAGGCCGAATCGGTTGCTCGGTGTCCTCATCCAATGCTCACTCGTCCCGCCGCGACGCGGACGACCGGCCACCTCGGAGTGATCCCGGCCGCCCGCGGCGCGTGCGAGTCCTTGGCGGCTCAGGTGGTCTTACAGCCGCCCTTACCCTTGCAGGAGTTCTGTCCCTTGCACTCGTTCTGCCCTTCGACCTTGCAGCCGCCCTGGCCCTTGCAGTCGTTCTTGCCCTTGCAGTCGTGCTTCGCCATGGGCATCGCCTCCGTCGACGCGCCGCTCGGCGACGCCGCGCTCGGCGCCGGCTGGTTGGCGGTGCTGCCGCCGCAACCGGCAGCGATCCCCGAGACGGCGGCAGCGATCAGCATTTCTTGAATACGCATGGTGTCGGTCCTGTCGCGCGCCCCATTCGCGGGCGCCCATGGTTGGGTGGAAGCGTCTGCGAATGCATAACGCGATCTTCGCCGGGAGGTTTCGGGGTTTTCAACCCATTTCGCTTCCGCGCGGCTCAGGGCCATCGCTCGGTGAGGTCGGCGCGGATCGTGGCGAGCGGCGCGGCCTCGTCGAACCGCACCTCGTCGCCGTCGACGCGCACGCCGAGACGCTTCCACAGCGCGGATAGATCGACGCCGCCAGGTTGGGTCGCCATCTCCGCGTAGAGCTCCGTGAGCACGCTCGTGCCCGTTGCCGCATCGCCGGAGCGGAGGAATCGCTCCACGGTCCACGCCTGGGTCACGCCGGCGGATGCGCGGACGGTCGCGCGCAGCACGTCGTCGAGGCTGTGCTTGCGACCGCTGCGTTCGCGAATGCGCAGATCGGCGAGGAGGCAGAAGAGCGACCCTCCCCAATAGATGCGACCCCACGTCGGCGTGCGGTCGAGCCCGCGGTCGCCCTCGCCCGGGAGGCCCTGCGGCAACCCTCGCACGAGGTCACGCCACACCTTCTCGCGCGGTATCAGCTTCGCACGAGCTCGCATCAGCGGCTCGAGGTACGAGGCGAGCCCCTCGGAGAGCCACCGCTGCTCGTTCGGAAGCGTCGGCATCGCTGCGTGAATGAGCTCGTGCAGCGCGATCCATCGATTCGCGATGTCTCCGCCCGGCTCGACCCCGACGCGCAGCACGACCGTGGCGCCGCCCCCGCCGAAGGTCACGCCACGCGTCCGATCAGCTGGTCTCGCGCCGAGCATCGCGACGAGGATGCGCCGTTCGGGCAGCCCGCCCAGGTCCGCGACCAATACGCGCGCGCTCTCCTCGATCCATGACTGCGCCACCGGCACGGAGACCGGGAGTTCCTGCTCGAACGTGACGACATCGAGCACACCTTCCGCGGCGCGTATGGGTCTCTGGCGGAAGGTGCCGAACACTGCCACCGACTCGTCGAGAGCCTCGATGCGGAGCCGATACTCTCCGTCGCCGGTCGCGGGAATGGCGGTCGCGAACCCCGCGGCGACCGGACCGACCCGCAGCCTGACCTCGCCGCGCGCGTCCGCATCGTCGGGCCGGACGAGCAGCAGCCCGACGTGCGCGACGACGCCGCTGCCGCGGGCGAGGGCGATGTCCGGATCATCGAGCGCAGTCGCTGCGTCGCGGAGCGGCAAGCGGTAGCGGAACCGACAGGCCTCCGTGCACGAAATCGCCGAGGGGGCGGCAGCCGAGACCCAGCGCGTGCCGTGCTGCAGCTCGAGCTCGCGCACGTAGGGCGCGACGCGGCGATCGATCGCGAGCTTCTGGGCGCGATCGACGCGACCTTCGACGCGTAGCTCGGAGGCCTCGCCCTCGACGGCGATGTCGTACGACCACACGCGGACGTCGAGCCGTGGGTCCGACGGACCTCGGCACGCGACGAGCGCCGCGAACGAGAGCAAGCAAGACCGCATGCAGCTCACTTGGTCGGCATGGCGCGGCCCTCGACCGAGATCTGCGCCTTGTCGTCCATCTTCTTTCCGACCTTCTCGAGCGCGCCGGCAAGGAACCTACCACTGAGATCTCGCGGTTTCACGTCGTGCTCGGAGAGGCTCGCGGTGAGTGGCTCGAGCGTCTTGAACGAGATCTCGGTCGGCGCATCGGCCGGACCGGTGAAGCGGACCTCGAGGCGCACGGTCTTCGGTGCCGACCGTCCATGCACGCGCAGATCGCCCGCGACGTTCATCGTGACGGTGCGCGCGCCGTCCCTCTCTGCAGCGGTCGCGATCGATGGGGAGCTCACGCTCTCGACCTTCTTGATGGTGAAGCGCGCCATCTTGTAGTCGTCGCGCTTCTGCGGCTCGACCTTCTCGCCGAGCTCGAACCAGTTCTTCGCGTGCTCGGTCTGCGACTCGTCTTTGTCGGCATCACCGAAGGTCGACGTGACGAACGCGTCGAGATCGGCGACGAGCTCGCCGCGCGCGGCCGAGAGGTCGCCGGGATCGATGTCGAGGACGCCGGAGAGCTTGTTCGTCTCTCCCTTGAACTTCTCGAGCGGCGCGTCGATCGTGACGTTCACGCGTCCCTCGGTCGCGACCGAATAGCGCGTCGCGCTCTTCGCCTTCGGCGCCGAGCTGGCCGCCGGAGGTGGTGGGCTCTCGCCGAGCGCCGGCGGACCGGGATCCTTCTTGCACGCCGAAACGAGGCACAGCACGACGAGCGACACACGCAGGGACCACGTCATTTTCATTCCTCCGGTCGTGGTCCGAACGGCGCGCGGCGCGAGAGGTTTCCGGAGAGTCCGCATCATGACGGGACGTCGCCATAAAACGTGCCGAGCACTGCGCCATACACGAGGTGGGCGATCAGGACCGAGACCGGCGTCTGCACGCCGTAGTGCAGCGCGAGGAATCCCGGCGGCTCGAGGCGCGGCTCGGCGTCGGGTCCCTGATCCTCTCGCGCGACGCGCGGGTGCACGTAGGGCAGCATCGGCATCCCGACGGCGAGTACGAACGCCGCGTGGACGAACCCGATCGCCGCGCCTCGCCACCAGGTCGCGCCGCCCCACGCGTGGAACGCAGCGACGTAGAGCAGCGCGAAGAGCCACCCGTTCATCAAGTGAAGGAAGAAGCCGCTCGCCTTGGCGCGGGTGGACCGGCGCGTGAACATCGCGCCGAGCATGTACGGGATGTTCATCCGCGTCAGGTTCGCGGCTTGGCTCCCGGCCATCAGCGTCGTCAGGACGATCGTCGCGACGAATCCCCAGAGGAGCCAGCTTCCGACGTTCATCGCGATGGCCCCGCCACAGCTGCGCGGCGACGTTCGATCGCCATTGCGGCGTTGACCAGCCCCACATGCGTGAACGCCTGCGGGAAGTTGCCGAGCGCAGCGCCCGTGGTGGGATCGGTCTCTTCGGCGAACAGGCCGACGTCGTTCGCATAGCGAAGCAGGATCGTGAACCGCTCCTCGGCTTCTGCGAGCGTACCTCCGCCGCGTGCGAGCTGCTCGACGCCCCAGAAGTTGCAGATCCCGAAGGAGCCCTCGTCCGCGTCCAGGTTCCTTCGCAGAAGCGCGTTCCCCGCGCCGAGCGCCCGATCGATCGCCTCGTACGTCCCGCGCATCCGCGGCGAATCGGCCTGCTCGAAGCCGTACCACGACAAGAGCAGCAACGAAGCGTCGAGCGTGTCGCCGTCGAGCACCTCGACGTAGCTGCGGAGGCGCTCCGACCAGCCGCGCGTGCGCACCTCCTCCGCGATCACGTTGCGGTTCCTCTCGATGCGTTCACGGATCGGGCGGCTGAGCGTGATGTCGCCGTGGGCTGCGAGCTCGAGGGCTCGATCGAGCGCGACCCAGCACATCACGCGCGAGAAGGTGTAGTGCTTCGCGCCGCCGCGACTCTCCCAGATGCCATCGTCCGGACGCTCCCAGTTCTCGCAGACGAACTCGGCGAACTGGCGGAGCATCTTCGTCGTCTCGGGATCCGGCGTCTGCCCACGTCGGCAACGCTGCGCCACCGCGTCGATCACCTCGCCATACACATCGAGCTGGAACTGGTCGGCGGCGGCGTTTCCGATACGGACCGGTGTCGAGCCCGCGTGCCCCTCGAGCGACCAGCGCTCCGTCTCCGTCGACGGCGCACGACCGAACACGTCGTAGAGCACGCGCAGCGCGGGTCGCGTGAGTCGCGTCGCGTGGATGAGCCAATCCACGAACGCGTCGCCCTCGCCGTCGTAGCCGAGGCCGTAGAGCGCATGTGCCGTCAGCGCGGCATCGCGCAGCCAGCAATAGCGATAGTCCCAGTTGAGCGAGCCACCGAGCTGCTCCGGAAGCGAGGTCGTCGGGGCGGCGATCACGGCACCGGAAGGGCCGTAGCAGAAAAGCTTCAGCGTGAGCGCGCTGCGAACGACATGCTCGCGATAGGGGCCGTCGTAGCGTGCGCCCGACGACCAGCGCCGCCACCACCCGACGGTGCGCTCCACACGGCCGATCGCTGCCTCACCGAGCGGCATGAGGACCGCGGGGTCGCGCGCTGCGTACAGCAGCGAGACCGCGATGCGTTCGCCCTCGGACATGCGCAACGTCTTGCGCGCGCCACCGCCGGGCGCGGGCTCCATCCCCGCGACGCCGCGTAGCAGCGTCAGCTTCGCGCCCTCGGTCACACGCACGGCGTCGTGGCCGATGGACACGCGCGCGGGGTGAAAGCCGGGCCGGGGATCGAACACGATCTCGACGTCGAGCCGGCCGGCGACGCACTCGATGACGCGCAAGAGCTCGTGCTCGGGGACGAGAGCGCGATGGTGCTCGGCGTCGTCGGCGATGGGCATCAGATCGGTCACGACGAGCGTGCCCGCGTCGGAGTGGAACCTGGTCTGCAGTACGTTCGTGCCGTCGACGTACGCGCGCGTCGACTCGAAGGCGCCGGTCGGCCGCACGCTGAACGATCCGCCCCGCCCCTCGTCGAGGATCGCCGCGAACATCGGATCCGAGTCGAATCGCGGCCAGGCGAGCCAGTCGACGGAGCCATGCCGCGAGACGAGGGCCGCCGAGCGGCCATCGCCGATCAGCGCGTAGTCGTCGATCCTCACGATGGTCCCGGATGCGATGTTCGTGCCGCCGACGTGGTTCGCCGAAGGAAGCGCAGGACGCGCGCCGCGACCTCGTCGGGACGCTCGAGCGTCATGTCGTGACCGACGCCCTCGATGATTTCGAGGCGGCTCTCGCGGATACTCGCGCCGAGCGCCTGTTGCGAGGCGACTCCGAGCACGTCGTCGTGCTCGCCGGCGAG
>JBKJQC010000388.1:0-10342 GCA_046593995.1 Polyangiales bacterium | reverse complement strand
GCGTCGCGCCGCGCCGGCCTTGCACCCGCCGCGCATTCGAACGAGCGTCGCTGCCTGCGATGATCGCTTCCCATCGCGCTCTGGGGAACGCACGATTCGCGATGCGCGGCGTAGCCGTCGTGCTCGCACTCGTGGTCGTCGTGGTCGTGGTGGTGGGGTGCTCGGCGAGCGCGGGAGACGAGCCGCAGGTCGCGTGCAAGACGACCATCTGCGCCTCTCGCGACGACGCCTCTCCCGACGACGCGTCTCCGGACGACGCCTCTCCCGCCGATGGTGGGGCGGTCGATCCGAAGTCGGACTCCTCGCCCGGCACGACGAGCGACGCGGTCCCGAGCGATGCCATGACGAGCGACGCGGCGTCCGGCGCCGACGCGAAGGCGGACGCACGCGCGGACTCCACGTCCGCCGATTCGAGCGCGGGCGATTCGAGCGCGGGCGATTCGAGCGTGGGTGATGCAAGCGGCGCAGACACGAGCAAGGTCGATACGAGCGTCACGGACACCGCGACGACCAGCGGGCCGATCACCGGCGGGCCTTGTGCGAGCGGCACTGCCGGCGCGACGGCGTTCCGGATCCGCTACACGAGCTCCGGCAGCTACGCGCAGGCGAACTACGACGTGAACGGCCTCCCGTCGGGCGCGTCACTGAAGGTGAGCTTCAGCGGCCCGGGCTCGATCCCTGGCCCCTCGCCGCAGTGGGGCGATCCCTTCCTCGGCCCCGGCGGTCTCGACCTCGCCGGCGAGAACTTCATCGACGTGCAGTTCTCCACGAGCGGCATCGGCTCGATCACGAAGGCGACGCTGCTCGTCTACGGCCGGAGCTACTCGACCGGATCGAGCGGGAGCTTCCGATGGCAGACGTTCGACGGCGCGGGCGCGTCGGTGTCGGGGAGCATCAGCAACTCGACGCCTTATCGATGGTATGGAACGGAGGTGACCAGCGGCGTCCCCGTGAACAAGTCGATCTACCTCCGGATGAAGGCTGGACCCCCCTCGGGATCGCTGGTCGTGAACCAGTTCGAGCTCTGCGTGGAGGCGAGCTGAGTGGCCAATCCGGGCGTTCGCGAAGGCGCGCACGTCGTCCTCGTCGAGGACGATCCGAGCATCACGGTCGGATTGCGGATGAACCTCGAAGCCGAGGGGTACCGAGTCTCGATCGCCGACGACGGAGAGGTGGGCCTCGCGCTCGCCCGTGAGCCGGGGGTCGATCTGCTGATCCTCGACGTCATGCTCCCCAAGGTGAACGGCTTCGAGATCCTGCGCGTGCTCCGGCGCGAGGGGCGCACGATGCCGATCATCATCCTCTCGGCCCGGTCGAGCGAGATCGACAAGGTCATGGGCCTCGAGCTCGGCGCCGAGGACTACGTGGCCAAGCCCTTCGGCCTCGCCGAGCTCCTCGCCCGCGTCCGCGCCGCGCTCCGCCGCGCGCAGATGACCCGCAAGTCCGAGGTCCACCGCTTCGGGACGCCCCCTCTGCTCGTCGAGGTCGACGAGGGCACACGCGAGGTCCGGCGCGCCGGCGCGCGCGTCGACCTCACCGCGACGGAGTTCGACGTCCTCCTCGCGCTCGTCGAAGCCCGCGGCCGTGTGCTGTCGCGCGAGCAAATCCACGAGAAGATCTACGGACCGGGGCATCACGGGACGGCGCGGACGATCGACAACTTCTTGATGCAGCTGCGGAACAAGCTCGAGGACGAGCCGCAGGATCCCAAGCATCTCGTCACGGTGCGTGGGGTCGGCTACCGCCTCGTCACCTGAGCTCCGGCGTGTCGGCTCAGACCGTGAGCACGCGCACCGACGGGAAGTACGTGCGAAGCCGTTCGAGATCTGCGAAGTCGGACGTGTAGACCACGTCGCCCCGGCGCGCCGCGGACGCCATCACGATTGCGTCGATCGTCGTCGCGGATGCGACTGCAGCCAACGCCTCACCCGCGACGCGCGAGAGCGCCGCATCCAGCGGTTCCACGTCGAACGCGGCGAGCATCGCTTCGCGCACGTCGGTGCGCGCCCGCCACCACTCGGCGACGACCGCTGCGGGGATCGTGACGCGGGCGCCGTCGATGCGCGCCGCCCGGATCACGCGCAACATGCGGTCACGGCGCCGCTCGATGGCGAGCAGCGCCCCGGTATCGAAGGTCAGCCCCGCCATTCGCGGCGCACTCTCTCGAGCTCGTCCTCCGACAGGTCGGCCGCACCGAGCATCTCGAGCAGGCGATCGCGCGCCTCGGCCTGCTGCGTCTGCCGCACCGCCTCGCTGATGACCGTCGAGAGGCTCACCTTGCGCCGCCGGGCGACGCGCTTCGCCCAGGCGAGCGCGGACTTCTCCATCGAGATGCTGACTTTGGCGGTGCTCGCGCTCACTCCTACCAGGGTAAGACTGGAGCCGACGTGGTCAAGCCGTGTCGGATGCCGCATCTCGTCTCATGCTGGCCGTGGCCGTGGCCGTGGCCGAGCCCGTGTTGCCGAAGCGCAGCGCTCTCGAGAACGGCGGTCGCGCCGCGACAGCGCCGATCTCCGTCAAAGCGCATCCAACACCGTGCTACTCACGATCACTCTCCCCGACCGAGAAGGGAGCCAGTGAGTCGTGCGTCTTTCAGCCTGGAGCCTCGTGATGAACCTCGCCGTCGCCGCCACCGTCGCGACCACTGAGTCACTGATCGGGTGCCGCCCTCCGCGCGCGTCGCTGTCCGATCAGCTCAACATCGGCCGCAGCGAGCTCGCTCAGCTCACCTACGAGGGCGACTCGTTGTTCGGTCCCGCGATGAAGGTGCAGCGCTACCGCATGGGGAACGGCCTGCGCGTGCTCCTGCTCGTCGACCGTGGCGCGCCCGTCGTCAGCTATCACACGTGGGTTCGCGTCGGCTCGCGCGACGAGCGTCCGGGGAAGACCGGGATCGCGCACCTCTTCGAGCACCTGATGTTCAACGAGACGACGCACCTCGCCGCGGGCGAGTTCGATCGCGTGCTCGAGGAGAACGGCGCCGAGTCGAACGCGGCGACCTGGGTCGACTGGACGTACTACCACGAGAGCCTCCCCGCCCCGAAGGTCGGCCTCGCGATCAAGCTCGAGTCGGATCGACTCGCGAACCTCGTGCTGCGCGACAAGCAGGTCTCCTCCGAGAAAGAGGTCGTCGCGAACGAGCGTCGCTACCGCGTGGACGACGACGTCGAGGGCGCGATCAACGAGGTCCTCTACAAGACGGCGTTCACGACGCACCCGTACCACTGGCCGACCATCGGCTGGATGGAAGACATCCAGGGGTTCACGACCGAGGACTGCGAGGCGTTCTACAAGACGTACTACGCGCCGAACAACGTGACGGTCGTCGTCGTCGGAGACGTCGTCGAGCACGACGTGCTCCGGCTGATCCAGGACCACTACGGCGCGCTCCTTCCCTCGAAGATCCCCGAACGCAAGATCCCGAGCGAGCCCGCGCAGGACGCCGAGCGGCGCATCGCGCTGAAGAAGCCGACGGCTACCGAGAAGCTGATGATCGGGTACAAAGCGCCGCCGCTCCTCGACAAGGATCACGTGGCGCTCACCATCCTCAATGAAATCCTCTTCGGAGGCCGCTCGTCGAGGGTGTACCGGAGCCTGATCAAGACCCAGGAGCTCGCGACCGACATCCGCGGCTGGGTGTCGACGTTCACCGATCCCGGCCTCTACGAGGTCTACCTGACGGCGCGCGGCAGCCACACGATCAAGGAGCTCGAGGCCGCGCTCGCGAAGGAGCTCGCCGGCGTGCGCGACGCCGACGTGACCGACGACGAGCTCGAACGTGCGAAGAGCCGACTCGAGCTCGGGTTCCTCCAGGGGATGGAGACGGTCTCGGGCAAGGCCGAGCAGATCGGCTTCTACGACACCGTCCTCGGCGACGTCGCCGCAGGGTTCGAGCGCCTCGACGCGTATCGCGCGGTCACCGCCGCGGACGTCCGTCGCGTCGCGACGAAGTACTTCGTCGACAGCCGTCGCACGGTCATCGAGGTGCTCCCGGACGGCACCGCCGGCAGCTCCGACGACGACGCGGACAGCGACGACGACGAGGAGAGCGAAGGAGAAGAGGCCGCCGCGCACAAGCTCCATCGCAAGCGCGCATTCCCGGGCGGCTCGGGCGGCATCCGGGGTGGGCGGTGATGCGGACGATGAAGCGAGGCGCGATGATGATGCTCGGGGCTCACCTCCTCACGCACGCACCGGTCGACGCAGAGGCCGCGCCGCCGAAGAAGACAGCGACCGTCACGCCGCCGCCACGCCCGACCAAGATCGACGCCGAGGGGGGCTCGCTCGCGTACCTGGTCGAGAGCCACGAGCTCCCGCTCGTCGACCTCTCGATCTCCTTCCGCACCGGGAGCGCACTCGACGCGAAGGACAAGCTCGGCCTCAGTCGGCTCATGGTCCGCATGCTCCGCCGCGGCGCGGGCAAGTGGTCGAGCGACGAGATCGAAGCGATGATCGATCGCCTCGGCGGCGAGATCTCGGCCGACGTGAGCGCGTCGTCCATCACGGTCCACGGCCAGGTGATCCGCCGGAACCTCGAGCCGTTCGTGAAGCTCCTCACGGACATCCTCGTGCGTCCGACCTTCCCCGAGGACGAGCTCGGGCGACTCCGCCGTGAGGCCGTGGCCGAGATCATCGAGGCGCGCGACTCCGACAAGAGCCTCGCTTCGCGCTTCTTCCGCAAGGCGATGTTCGGCGACCATCCGTACGGCCGCGGGACGTCCGGGACCACCAAGTCGATCCCGACCCTCGAGCGCGCCGACGTCGTGGCCGCGCACGCGCAGCACATCCGCCGCGGCAACGTCGTGCTCGGCGTCGCCGGCGACATCACGGCCGACGAGGTCCGCTCGATCATCCTGCCGATGCTCTCCTCGATGACGGCGGGCGCGCCGGTGGTCGACACCACGGGCGATCCCGGGCCGCTGAAGGGGCGCAAGCTGGTCTTCGTCGACAAGCCCGCGCGGACGCAGACGCAGATCATGATCGGCATGCTCGGCACCCACGCGAACGATCCGGATCACGTGCCGCTGCATGTCGCGAACACCATCTTCGGCGGCACGTTCACCGCGCGCCTGATGAAAGAGGTGCGCAGCAAGCGCGGTTGGTCGTACGGCGCGTACAGCCGTCTCCCGATCGACCGACGTCGTGAGGCGTTCTCGATGTGGACGTTCCCCGCGGCGACCGACGCGGCCGCGTGCATCGCGCTCGAGCTCGAGATGCTCGAGTCATTTGTCGCGGACGGGATCACCGACGCCGAGCTCTCCTTCGCGAAGAGCTATCTCGGCGAGTCGTACGCCTTCGACATCGACACGCCCTACAAGCGCGTGCGCCAGGCGATCGACGAAGAGGTCTACGGGCTCGTGCCGGACTACCACACGGCATACGTGAGCCGCGTCCTCGCGGTCACCCGAGATCAGGCCAACGCGGCGTTGAAGGCGCGCCTCGCCACCAAGGACCTCGTGGTCGTCGTCGTCGGCACCGCGTCCGAGCTGAAGGACGCGGTGCAGAAGGCGATCCCCAACTTGGGCTCGACCGACGTCGTGCCGTTCGAGAGCGAGTAGCGCTCAGCGCGCGCGCCGGAAAGTGCGCGGGCTGCGGCGCGTGATCGACAGCGCGAGCGCGACGCCGGCGAGCGCAAGGGTGCCGCCGAGCGGAGCGCCGTCGCTCGGATCCGGCCCGCCCGCCCTCAGAGCGCACCCACCGGACGACTGGGTGGCGGCGGCCGCGGGCGTCGTCGGAGGGGGCGCGCACACGTTCGTCCCGCCGGCATCGATGCACGCGTAGGCCTCGGGGCAGGGGGCGGTGTCGGAGCAGACCGCGCTGCACATGCGCTTCCCGGAGACCTCGATGCAGAGGCCGCCCTGGCACTCGTCGCCGCCGACGCACGTCTCGCCCGTCGGCTTCTTGCTCGGATCCGGCGCGCCCTCGAGCCACGGCTTCTCGCCGGTCTCGGCGAACGCTTGGAGGATGAGCGCCTTGAACGTGTCGCTCCGCGTGTAGATGTTGCGGGTCTTGTAGTCGGCGGTGTCGACGCAGCCCGCGTACTCGGGGCTCGGCGCGGGGTTGCCGTTGCCGCCGCGCGAGACGACGCCGACGACGGCCTTCGTCACCATGTCGTACGCGGGTCCGCCGCTGTCGCCGCTGCAGATGCCCTCGCCGATCTGGAACTCGTTCGGCCCGACGGCGCCGCCCAGGGAGGTCGACACGGGACCGACTGCGGTGATCGGGATGTCGGCGCGACGCCGGCGGCCGTAACCGCTGGAGTTGTTCGAGACACCCCAACCGACCGCGAGCACCTTGTCCCCCTTGATCGGCGGCGAATCGAGGCGGATCTGCGCAATGGGCGCGTTCGTGACCGGCTTGTCGAGGATGACGAGGGCGAAGTCGGCGTTGCAGAGGTTGCGCGCGCCGGTGTGGATCACCTTTTTGCCGCGCGGTGCCGCTGCGATGGTCTCGCGGAAGGTCGCGAAGTCGAGCTTCGCGCCGGTGAGCACGACGAGGTTCTCAGCGGGGTGGTCGGCCACGACTCCGCCGCCGGCGAGCGGCGTACCGTCCTTCGTGCACGCGACGCCGCCTGGCTCCGTCTGCGCGACGCAGTGGCGCGCCGTGAGGACGATGTTCTTCGAGATCATGACGCCCGAGCAGGCGCCGCTGAAGTTGCCGCCCGGCGGGATGTTCGCGAGCGCGATCGCGGAGTCCTCGTCGGCGGTGCTCGGCTGGCCGTTGATGATCGGCGCGGAGGTCGGGCCCGTCGAGCGCGCGTCGCCGTCCGCGGGCAGTGCGCAGCCGGCGAGGAGCGTGCAGAGGATGAACGTCGTGAGCGTGCGAGTGGTCGGCATCGTTTTCGGAGCTTCCTCGAGGGCGAGAACGATCAGCGACGCGAGGGCGTGCGACGGCGGGCGACGCGCAGGCCGAGCGCGGCGAGCGCGGGCAGGATGAACGCGCCGGTGCCAGGAGCGCTGCCCCTGGGGCCGACGCTGCACGCACCTTGCGCGGGCTGCGTGCCTTGCGGATCGGCGGCGGGCGCCGTCGGCTGGGGCGCGACGGCCTCGCTCTTCAGGCAGTAGGTCGCCTCGCAGCGGAAGCCGCTCGGGCACGCGGTATCGTCGGTGCACGCGGCGGAGCAGATCTGCTTGCCGGCCACTGCGATGCAGACCTTCGACTCGCACTCGGCGTCAGCCGCGCACGTCGTCCCGATGGTCCCCGGATCGGGCACCGGCACCGTCGGCGGTTGCGGCTTCTCCGTACCCTCCTCCCACGCCTTCTCCATGACGGAGGCCGTGACCTCGTGGATCAGGTCGGTGTACTTGTCGACGCGACCGAAGAAGTTGTACGCGTTCGAGCCGACGCAGCCCGCGTAGGGTGCCGTCGCCGTCGGCTGCACGCCGTTGCCGCCGCGCGAGGTGACGGCGAGGAGCGCGCTCGTCGCCTGCGCGAACACCGGACCACCCGAGTCGCCCTGGCAGATGGACTCGCCGAGCGCGATCTCGTTGGCGCCGAAGTTGTACTGCGCGACCGGTCCGAGCGCCGCGATCGAGAGCCCCTCGCGGCGATAGCGCTTGTGGAGGCTCGTCGAGGTGCCGGTGTCCGTCGTCGTGAGGCCGTAGCCCGCCACGGCGACCCTCTCGCCACGCACCGGCGGCTTGGCGAGGCGGATCGGCGCGAAGGGCACGGTCGCCGCCTTCTTCAGGACGAGCATCGCGAAGTCGTTGTCGATGATGCTCGCGCCACCCGGATGGACGATGCGCGCGACGGTGTTGTCGTAATCGCCACGCGGCTCGGCGCCGTACCACACGTAGAACTTCTCGGCGGGGTAGTCCGTGCCGAACGTCTGCGTCGTGTCGTCGAAGTCGGTCACGCAGTGACGCGCCGTGATGACCACGTGCGGGCTGATCAGGGTGCCAGTGCACCCCCCGCCCGACCCGCCCGCGCCGACGGCCGCGAACAACGACACGACCGAGTCGTACTTCGCGGGGAGGTCCACGACGCCGTTGATCACCTTCGCGGCGTTCGTGCCGACGGGGTCGTGCTCCGGGGTAGCGGAGGAGCAGGCGGCGGCCGCACACGAGGTGAGCGCGATGACGACGGGCAGAGACGCGAGACGACGCATGGTGCTCCTTCGAGGTGCCTCCGTCCGGGGCCTTCCGTCTCGCGTGGGGGCGAGGACGGGGGAGTAGGCTATCGAGGACGGGGCGCAGGCGGGATCCGCGAGCGCGCGAGGCCGGGATTCGTGACATGTCGCGCGTGTAGGCAGCAAGGCGCTCGCGCATCGTCTCCGCGCTCGGTGCATCTTCGCCGCGAGGGTGGAACGCCCTGGACGGTTCCGGCCACCTCTGCAGAAAGCTCGTCCGGTGCCCTGGCGTTATGCTACGGCCGCCTCACTTGGCCGGGTCGGAGTCCGCCGCCCGTGCAAGGAGCGACCGACGGATCATGCAGTTCCTCCCGCGCGCCCTGCGAGCTCGTGCCGCCTCCGCCGCTGCGGCTGCGTCGATCGGCGCAGGTCTGCTCGGCTCACCCGCCGAGACGGCGCGGTCGAGCGTCGCGCCCCTGGGAGCGCGAGCGCCGCTCGAGGCGCCAGCTCCTGGGCAGGCGTACGACGCGCCTCCCGCGGCTGCCGAGGTCGAGTCCGACGTCACCTTCGCGGCCGCGTCCGTCCGCAAAAGCGCGTTCATCGGCGCCATGGACGAGATCAGCTGCTTCAAGGCGCTGAAGAAGAACAAGATCCCCTACGTGAAGGCGTCGGGCGCGCCGAAGATCGAGCAGCCGATCATCCTCACGGGCCCCATCGGCGGGATCGACTTCGACACCGGTCGTCCCTACGCGAAGCGCAGCATCGCGACCGGCGACGCCATCGACTGTCGGCTCGCCATCGCGCTCGTCGATCTCGCGAAGGTGGCGAAGAAGCACTCGCTCTCCGCGGTCCTGGTGAAGAGCTTCCACCGGCCGATGCAGCAGATCCTCGATCCGGGCGCGCCGCTCCGCCACCGCATCGGGTTCGCGATCGACATCGCCGGCTTCAAGACGAAGAAGGGCGCCGAGTGGAACGTGGAGAGGGACTTCCACGGCAAAGTCGG
Source organism: Polyangiales bacterium (assembly GCA_046593995.1). Classification (GTDB taxonomy): domain Bacteria; phylum Myxococcota_A; class Polyangia; order Polyangiales; family JADJMO01; genus JALHOE01. The sequence continues at coordinate 1,271 of JBKJQC010000388.1, read as the reverse complement.
CCAGGCGACGTGCGGCGCGCTCGCGGCGAAGCCGAACCCCGATACGAAGGTCGCGCGCGAGCTATGGGCGGTGTTCTGTCAGGTGATCGCGACCGACGCGTTCGATAGCGGGATCAACCCGAACTACAACCCGTCGCACTACGATCACATGCACTTCGATTTGACGACGGATCACCCGATCCTGTTCTTCCCCTGAACGCCGCGCTCAGAGCGGCAGCCAGAGCGGGCACGCCGCCGCGTCGACACAGATCACACGGTCTGCAGCGGATCCCGGCGGCGCAGGACAGCAGCGCGAGCCGCTGAGCAGGGTGTTGCAGGCCGCGCAGGGGCAGGTCGTGCAACCGACGCCGACGACGTACGACTCGCACGCGCCGTCGACGCAGACCTCGCTCGAGCTGCAGCGCTTGTCGGTGCCACATCCGCCGCAGTGCATCGGATCGCGCTTGGTGTCGAAGCAGGCCTTGCGACCGTCGCTCGACGCGCACTCGACGGGGCGGTTCGCGGGACAGGTCGTGGACGACGCCTCGACGCACGATCCGTCCTGGCATCGCTGGCCGGAGCTGCACTTCGTGCCGCACCCGCCACACGCGTCGGGATGCCCCTTCGTGTCGATGCAGATGCCGCTGCAGTCGCTGAGCCTCGGCTGGCATGCGCACGCGCCGCTCGCACACATCGAGCCGACGCGGCACGCCGCGCTCACGCACCCACCGCAGTGCGCGGGATCGGCTTGGAGATCGCGACACACCTTCGTGCACATCACCGCGTTCGCCGGACAACCAGTGCCCGCGTCGGCGGTGTCCGGCGCGGTCGCCGTGTCCATGGGGGTGTCGGCGCCCGGGTCGCTGCCGGTGTCCGCGAGGGTGATGGCGGTATCGGTCGACGAGTCCGGTGCGTCGGTGGTGTCGGGGAGCGCATCCACGGGCATGACGCTCGAGTCGACGGTCTCCTCCGCGACGTCGAGCGCTGTGTCCTCCGCGACGAACCCGCTGTCGGCGAGCGACGTGTCGACGTCGGTGTCACTCGGGGACGGCGCCGGCTCGGCGAGGCCCGAGGTCTCGGCGGTGCAGCCGAGGAGCAGGATCGTCGACCACCACCAGCGCATCGTCCTCAGTGTACCCGACGAACCCGCGCCGTCGTATCAGTGGCTCGACGTGCTGCCGCTTGGAGCCGGTGTGGCGCTGTCGGACTGGCTCGTTGCGGCGCGGGCGCCGATGTCAGAGCGCGAACGCCCGGCGGATCTTCGCGCTCTGACATCGGCGCCCGCGCCGCAA
>JBKJQC010000347.1:0-5784 GCA_046593995.1 Polyangiales bacterium | reverse complement strand
CGGTCGCGCGCCCGAACGGTGCGCCGAACCCGCCCGGCGCGATGGAGATCGACTCCACCATCGTCGCGGGGATGACCGCGACGAGCCCGCCGAAGTGGAACGCGTGCGGCATCGGCGCGCCGTCGACGAAGGTGACCGTCTCCTCCGGTCCCGCGCCGCGCACGACGTACACCGTGGAGAGGGCGGGCGGTCGCCCCATCGAGGGCATCGAGGTGATCGCCGCGAAGGGATCTCCGCGCGTTCCAGGGAGCTTCGTGAGGAGCTGCGCGTCGAGCGTGTAGCGCGTCGGCTGCGAGGGCGCGGGCGTCGGGAGGATCTTCTCCCCCTGCACCTCGACGTCGACGGCGGCGTTGGCCGACGGCTTCAGCGTGGTGCGCACGGAGACCTGATCGGGGCGGATCGGCGTCTCCTCGGCGGGGATCCCCTCGAGCTCGACGCGCACCACGAGCTTCGCCTTCGCGTCGACGTCGATCGCGAGCCGCCACCTCCCCGTGGTGTCGCTCACGGTCGTGCCGATGATCTTGCCCCACGGATCGACGATCGTGATCCGCGCACCGGGAATGGGATCGTTCGCCTGCGACACGACCTCGCCCGCGACGTTCCGCACCGCAGCCGACGCCACGCCGGGGAGCGAGGCGACGATCGCGATGGCGACGCCCATCTGCGGTGCGGGAGATCGCAAGCTCGGGCGATGCTCGCAGGCGGTCGCCCCGATCGGAAGGCTCGTGAACGGCGCGTGCGCCGACGCTGCCGAGCTCGTCCCGGGCACCCAAGCCTGGACGATCCTGGCGGGGACCCCGATCGTCTAGTACAACAACCGGGCCGTGCAGAGCGTCCTCGATACCGAAGTTCCGCTCCGCCTCGAGCGCTCCCCTGCGCTCGGCGATGCTCCCGACAACGACGTCGAGCTCGATGGGGCGGAGATTGCTCCGGCCGAGATCGTCGACGCCGAGTTCGACGAGCCCAAAGTCGCTCCCGCCACGCGTGAGCGGGTGTTCGAGCCGCGCGTGCTCACGGCCGCGGTGCGAAAGAAGCTCGGCATCCCGCCGGCAGTGGTGCCGGCGTACCGATTCGGGTTCGCCGCGCTGATGGTGTCCATCGTCGGCGTGCCGATGCTGATGATCGGCTGGTACAAGGCCACCGTCGCGCTGGTGTTCGTCGCGCTCTTCGGCATCCCGCTGCTGCGCTGGTGGGAGCGTCGCGAGATCGCGCTCCGCGACCGCGTGTTCACGCACGGCAAAGAGGTCGTCGCGCGCGTGCTCGACGTCGAGCCGGGCGGCCCGGACCGCAACGGCAAGATGGTCCGCGTGCAGTTCATCCACGAGAAGAAGCTCCTCGCGGTGTCCGTGTTCGGCTGTCCGTTCGCGCGCAAGGGGCTCGACACCGGCGACGACGTCGTCCTCTACCACGCGGAAGACGATCCGATGCGCTGCCTGATCGTCGAGCGCATCATGCGTTCCTCTTCGCCCAAGGCCCGCAAGGTCCGTCGCGCTGAAGGCGGCGGCGGCGGTGGCTGCGGCAAGGGCGCGTGCGGCGCAGGTGGCTGCGGGGACGGTGGCTGCGGTGCGGGTGGTGGTGGTGGCTGCGGTACCGGCGGCTGCGGCTGCGGCTGAAATCGGGGAGCTCGATTTTCGAACTACTGCGCTCGAACCGATTGAACACGGAGGCACGGAGGCACGGAGGTCCGTGAAGTGCTGCCGCACGCCTCGCTCCGATGTCTTCGCCGCTCTGGCTTGCTCCCCTTGCCGCGCCACCCAACAAACACCGGAGAGCTGGGGGGGGGCCGAGGACCTGATCGCGTTGACCAGCCACCAGAGGGCGAGGCCGCGACCGGCAGACTCTCTTTCGAAGCTCCGTGCCTCCGTGCCTCCGTGTTCAATCGAGCTGCGGCCGGAGCATTGAGAATGGCGCTCAGGAATTCAGGCGAGGATCTTCTCGAAGCGCTCGTCGCCGCTCAGCGCCGAGAACGCCGGGTCGGTCCGCACCGCGTCGCGGTCGACCGGACCGAGTTGGATCGCGTGGGCGAGCGCGGCCAGCGCGCCCGCGAGATCGCCGGCCGTCGAGAGGGCGCGCGCTTCGTCGAGCGCGTCGTCGGGGCGCGCGTGGAGCTCGAACAACCGCGCAGCCAGTCGTGCTGCTGCGCGCGGCGCGTTCGCTGCGAGGGCGGCGCGATAGACGCCGCGAACGTCCTCGCGGTCGAGCAGGCTCGCGTCCTCGTGCGCTACGTCGACGGCTTCCTCGAGGCGACCGTCGCGGGCGAGTAGATCGATCAACAGCTTCGTCGAGGGCGCGGTGCGGAGCCCGTGCTTGCGCGCTTCTTCGAGGATCGCGCGCGCACGCCCATGATCGCCGGCGGCGTCCTCCACCGCGGCCACCGTGTACGCGTCGAGCGCGTACGGGGGCTGGACCTTCGCGAGCGCCTTCCGCGCACGGAGGCCGTCGCCGCGCAGCACGTGGACCCATGCGAGCGCCGTGTACCCGCCGTTCTTCACGGGGAGCGTCTTGGCGCGGTGCACGACGTCGTCGGCGAGGAGGTACGCGTCGTCGATGTCGCCGCGGTCCATCGCGACCTTCGCCTTGCGCAGCTGATCTTCGAGCCCCTCGCGACGATCGACGTCGTTCCCGCGCGCCTTGCGAGCCTGGCCGATCGCGTGGATCGCGCCGAACCCGAAGAGCACGACGAGGAACGCGCTCCCAATCTTGAGCGAGAGCGCCGCCATCGCGATCGCGAAGACCGCGGAGATCGACCACGTGGCGACCACACGCTTCGGGCCGAGCGCGGCAGCGAGCACGTTGCCGCCGTCGAGCGGGAGCACCGGGACGAGGTTGAGGATCCCCCAGCCGAGGTTCACGAAGAGGAGGCGTTCGACGATCCACTTGTGCTGCGCGGGTACGACGACGTTGCGCGCGATGAGCCAGACGAGGCCGCCGAACGCGAAGCCCGCGAAGGGGCCGGCGAGCGACATGATGATCCGCCGTCCGCGGGAGATCTCGCCGTAGTGGCTCGTCACGCCGCCGAACGCGTGCAGCATGATCGCGGGGCGAAGGCCGTACGAGCGTCCGACGACGGCGTGGCCGAGCTCGTGGATGAGCACCGAGACGAACACGATCGCCGTGAGCGCGAGCGCCTGACGGAGGTTCTCGGCGAGCGTTTTTCCCTGCTGGAACCCGAAGAGGATCGCGACGAGCCAGAACCCCGCGCCGATCCGCACCGGGATGCCGAACAGCGTGAAGTGCGGCGTGCCACCGTCCGGGAAGTCACTCTCGCGCGGCGTCTTGGAGGCTCGATCGGCGGCGCTCTCGGCGGGGGGTCGGGAGGAGGAAGCCACGTGGTGCTCTCGGGTTGCGTCCGCGGTTGGAGAGTTCCCATAGCACTCCCACCGAAGCGTGACGCGCGGCCCGGCGACTGGACTTTCGCCGCGCGGCGCGTCATAGCGTGCACTCCGCCCGGATGGCTCAACCTCCCTCACACCCACGAGAGGGGCACGCGCAGGCCTCGAGCTCCGCTTCGCTCCCCCAGACGCAGAGCCCGACGCAGGGCGCCGCGCTCCGCGGTCCCGCCGCGCAGGAGCCTACCCTCGCGGCGACGCTGCGCGAGTATCTCGTGCGCTATCGCGGCAACCTCGACGGCCGCGTCGCCGCCGGTGGCAATCCGATCGAGCTCGGTCGCGCCTACGCACGCGCCATCGACGGCCTCCTCTCTGCGCTGCTCCCCTGCACGCAGTCGACGTTGATGACCGGCGGCAAGTGGGTCGACTGCTCGCTCGCGGCGGTCGGATCGTATGGTCGCGGTGTCCTCGCGCCGCGGAGCGATCTCGACGTGCGCATCGTCGTCGACCGCGATTCGGAGCGTGCGCAAGAGGTCGCCGAGGCGCTGCTCTATCCGCTGTGGGACGCCGGGTGTCAGGTCGGCCATCAGGTCGTCGCGATCGAAGAGGCCCTCGCGCTCGCGCGGAAGGACCTGTCGACCGCCACCTCGCTCCTCGATCTGCGCACCGTCGCAGGACCGAAGCAGCGCGTCGAAGCCCTCGTCGAGCGCGCGCTGAACGGCTTCTTCACCGCCGAGATCGGCTCGTTCGTCGCGCGGCTGCGCGAAGAGCGCGCGACACGGCACGACAAATACGGGGGCTCGCTCTACCTGCTCGAGCCGGACGTGAAGAGCGGCGCCGGCGGCTTGCGCGATCTCGATCTCGCGCGCTGGGCCGCGCGCGCACGGTACGGAGTGAAGGAGCTCGAGGAGCTCGTGCGCCTCGGCGTGCTCCTCCCGCGCGAGCACGAAGAGATCGCGCGCGCCGAGGCGTTCCTCTGGCAGATCCGCGGGCTCCTCCACGTGAAGGCGGAGCGACGGAGCGACCGCCTCACGTTCGATCGACAGGAGGAGCTCGGTCGCGCGCTCGGCGAAGCACTGCCGAGCGAGCCGGACGCGATCGCCGCCGAGCGCTTGATGCAGAAGTACTACGGGCACGCGCGCACCGTGACGCGGCTCGTGGACCACGTGTTCGACGTGTGCGTGCCGCCGCGACCGCGCGGTCGGCAGATGCAGCAGGAGGTCCTCGCGCAGGGCGTCCGCACCTTCGACGGTCACGCGACGCTCGAGCACCCGGCGCACGTCTACAACCAGCCCGCGCTGGCGATGCGCCTCTACCACGCGGCGATGCGCAAAGGGCTACCGGTGTACCCCTACGCGCGCGACGCCGTCGCGCGCGCGACGGCCGAGCCCGAGTTCGCCGAGATGCTCCGCGCCTCCCGGGAGTCGTCGCAGATCTCCCTCGAGACGCTGACCACCGCCGCGGACCGCGTGGTGCAGGGTCGCCCGTCCGGCTCGATCCTGCGCGAGATGCACGACGTCGGGCTCGTGCTCGCGCTGATCCCGGAGTTCGATCCGGTCGTCGGCCGCGTGCACCACGACATCTACCACGTGTACACGGTCGACGTTCACAGCGTCGCCGCGATCGATCGACTGCGCGCGCTCGCGCGTGGAGAGCTCGCCGCGGAGTATCCGCTCGCGTGTCGCCTCGCCGGCGATCTCGCGCGTCCCGTCCCGCTCTACGTCGCGACGCTCCTGCACGACGTGGGCAAGGGCGCGGGCGGCGCGGGGCACAGCGAGCGCGGCGCCGACATGTCGAAGGCGATCTGCGCGCGCCTCGGTCTGAGCGACGAGGACGCCGAGGAGGTCCGCTGGCTCATCTCCGAGCACCTCTCGATGTACCACGCGGCCACGCGCCGCGATCTCGACGATCCGGCCACCGTCGCGTCCTTCGCCGAGGTGATCACGCGGAGCGGCGGGTCCCCGCTCGAGCGCTTGCAGCACCTCTATCTGCTCACGGTCGCGGACATCTCGACCACCTCGCCCACCGCGATGACGTCGTGGAAGGCGCGCATGCTCGACGATCTCTTCCTCGCGACGAGTCACTACCTCGCGAGCAAGCAGCGCGGCGACGAGACGCCCGACCTCATCCTCGAGCGCATCCGACGCGAGGCGCAGGTCGCGTGGCGCGCGATGCGCGGCGAGGACGACTTCCTCGGGACGTACCTCGGCGAGATGCCGAAGAGCTATTTCATCGGCCACTCCGGCATGGCGATCGCGACGCACGCGGCCGTCGTCGCGCGTCGCGGCCGCGAGGGGAAGCGCGTCGTCGTCGACGTCGTTCCCGCGCGCCACGCGGACGCGATCGAGCTCTGCGTCTCCGCCGAGGATCGCCCCGGCCTCCTCGCGTTCATCGCGGCCGCGCTCGCGGCGAACCGCCTCGACGTCCTGACGGCGCACATCTTCCTCCGCACGCC
>JBKJQC010000282.1:0-14092 GCA_046593995.1 Polyangiales bacterium | reverse complement strand
GAGCCCGGGCCCATGTACACGCGGTCGCGCTTCTTGTCGTAACAGCCGCCGTGGTCGTAGCCGCTCGGTCGCGGGCCCTGATCCTTCACCGGCGTCCACGTGCGCGCCGTCGGATCGTAAAAGGCGACGCCCCCCGCCCCGCCGTAGAAGTACTGCTTCTTGCTCGTCACGTACTCGAAGTTCGCAAAACCCCCGACGTCGGGCGGTCCGGCCGTGATGGCGTAGTGCTCGAAGCGTCCGGTCGCGACGTCGTAGAACCACGGCGACATCGCCGAGCTGGGCTTCCCGGCGCGTTGTTCGTCGAGCAGCTTCAGCCCCTCGTCGAGGAGCTTCTCGCCGCCGAGGTAATAGCGACCGAGACCATTGCCGGCGACGAACGCGAACTTGTGCGACGCGGTGTCGTACGCGAGAAAGTCCCACGCGTGAATGAGCGTGTGCACGGGGATCGGCTGGTCGGTTTTGTCGACGAGCTGGTTGTCGTTGGTGATGTGGAGATCTCCATCCTTCACCCGCGGCGTGAATGCGTTGGTGTCGGTCCCGGGGTAGACGGCAATCCAGCGGTTCTGGTTGATGTCATAGGCGAAGAGGTCGTCCATGATCAGACCGTCGGGTTTGACCATCGCGTGCACACCCTCGCCATAGAAGAACGCCGCGCGCAGCTCCGGTGCTGCCACGAGGGCGCGGCCACCCCATGACCGTCCGCGCGCGACGCCGTACTTCGCATCGGGCAGTGGTGTCCCGAGCTTCAGCCACTCGCCGTCGCCGAGGGCTTCGATCTTCGCGACGTGCGGCCCCTTTGCGCTCGGAAGCCCGGCGAGCGGTCCCTTGGCCTCGACCGGCGGCGCCGCGTCCGCGGGCTCCGTCATGGTGTCGGTTTTCGGGGTGTCCCCCGCCGTCGTGCCGGAGTCCTCTCCGACCTGCTCGACCTGTTCGACCCGCTCGGAGGGCGTGCTGCAGCCGACCAGGATCATCCACGCGAGGGCGCTCTTCATGACACACCGCCACAGCACGCGGCGTACCGACGAACAAACCCGCGGTGGCGAGGAAACGAAAGTGCGTCGACCGCAACCGGGCGCCCACAGCGCTGCGGGCTCGCGCCTGCACCCCCGCCTCCGACCAGGAATTTGGGGGGGTCTCCGCGTATACTCGGAGCGGTGGCGAGCGAGTCGTTGTTCCACGCCGGCGAGCTGATCGGCGGACGCTATCGCCTGCGTCGTCTCATCGGCGCGGGCGGAATGGGCGCGGTGTGGCTCGTGCGCAACGAGGCGACCGAGCGAGACGTCGCGATCAAGTTCATGTTGCCCGAGCTCGCGAAGACGCCGGGACAGCTGCAGCGCTTCTTTCAGGAAGCAAAGGCGCTCGGTCGCGTTCGTCATCGCGCGATCGTCGAGATCTACGACCTCGGTCGCATCGAGCAGCTCGCGGACGCCGCGCAGGAACCACGCGCGGGCACTCCCTACCTGGTGATGGAGCTCCTCGACGGCGAGCCGCTCGACGTCGTCCTGCGTCGCATTCGCCGCCTTCCGCTCCGCGCCGCGCTCGAGCTCGTGATGGAGATCGCGCGCGGTCTGCAGGCTGCGCACACGAGCTGGATCGTCCATCGCGATCTGAAGCCCGCGAACATCTTTCTCCATCGCGATCGTGACGGCGTCGTGTCTCCGAAGATCCTCGACTTCGGTGTCTCGAAGCTGCTCCAAGCCGGCGTCTCGCACGACACGACGTCGGGGGTTGTCGTTGGCTCGCCGGGATACATGAGCCCCGAGCAGGCCGCCGGAGACGGCGATATCGATGCGCGCTCCGATGTCTGGTCGCTCGGCGCAATCCTTTATCGCTGTCTCACCGGTAAGGAGGCTTTTCGCGAGGCCAACTACAACGCGACGATGCTCGCGATTGTGATGAGCGAGCCCGCGCCCCTCCAGTCGCTCGTCGACCTTCCGGACGACGTCGCCACGATCGTGAATCGCTGCATGCAGAAGAGCCGCGAGGATCGCTATGAGACGGCCGACGCGCTCGCCGATGCGATCGGCGCCGTGCTGCGCACGATCGGGAGCGAGGACGGGCTGCGTTCGCTCGCCATCGCGGTGACGCGGCCGGAGCTGGTCGCGGATCTCGCCGACAAGACGCTGGCGACGCTCGCGGGGGATGCGACCATCGTCGATGAGCCGCCGGCGACCGTGCCGTTGGGGGTTCTGGGGGTGGACCGCGGGGATCTGCCCGCGGCTGCGGACAGCGCGGGGGGGACGCGGAGGGCGAGGAGCGGGGTCGCGATCGCGGCGATCGGCTTCGTCGCTGCGGTGTCGATCGCTCTACTGTTGCGTCGCGCGCCGGTGCAGGGACCGAACGTCGTGGCCCCGAGCGCCACAGCGGTGGCCGTCACGAGCGCGCCACCGATCGTGGTCACGACCGAGCCGGTCGTCACGAAAGCCCCGGTGGAGGTCGTGAGCAAGCCGTTCAAGGCGAAGCCGGCGCCCCCGCCGAAGGCGGCGAGCACGACCCACAACAGCGCCGCCAAGGCGAATCACGCCAGCGAGGGTGTGCTAGATCCGGGGCTGCCATGAGGGCGACTGCGCTCGTGATCATCGTCTCTCTCCTCGCCACGCCGGCGATGCTGCACGCAGGGCCCCCCCCGACCACGGTCGACGTCGAGCGCGCAAGGAAGCTGTTTTTCGAGGGGATCGAACGGGAGGACCACGGCGATTGGGCGGGCGCACTCGAGCGCTTTCATGCAGCGCTCGCCATCAAGGCGACCGCGCCGATCCGGTTTCACGTTGCGCTCTGTCTCGAGAAGACCGCGCGTCTGACGGCCGCGCGCGACGCGTTCGAACGGGCGCGCGTCGACGCGATCGGCGAGGGTCGCCCCGAAGTCGCGGCGCGGGCGAAGGAGCACCTCGACGCGCTCGACGCTCGGATCCCCGCGATCGAGCTGCACGTATCGCCGAAGAACGCGACGGTCACCATCGACGGTCGCGCGATCGCCGAAACCGATTGGAACCGACCGATCCGGCTCGATCCCGGCGCACACGAGGTCGTCGGCGAGGCCGCCGACCACGCGCGGTTCGTGCGTCAGGTGGTGCTCGCCGATTTCTCTCCGACGCCGGTACCCGTGGCGATCGAGCTCGCGCCGCTGACCACGCCGCTGAAGACGGGAGATCTCCCGGTGGTGCGGCCCTCGGAGTCCGTCGCGCCGTTCGTCGTCGGCGGGGCCGGCGTCGTCATCCTCGCCGGCGCGGCGTCGATGTACCTGCTGCGCGGGCGAGCGATCCGCGATCTCGATGCCCAGTGCGGCGACGCGCGCGATCGTTGTCCCGAGTCAGCGCGGACGATCGAGGACCGCGCGCGCACCTACAATGCGCTCGGTAACGTGCTGCTCGGCGCGGGTGCGGCCGTCGTGACCGCCTCGATCGTGCTCTACGTCGCCGGTCGCTCGCGTTCGTCGACGGCCACCGTCGCACCGACTGCCGGTGGGGCGCACCTCACCGTCTCAGTAGCGTTCTAGGGCTCTCGATGAACGACGATCCGACCCGGCTCAGTCGCGTGACGATCTCACCGGACGGCGTCGTGCTCACCGTCGTGTCCGGAGCAAGTCGCGGCACCGTGCTCCGCGTTCCCGCCAACGAGGGCACGACGATCACCATCGGCAAGGCGCGCGAGAACGATCTCGTGCTCACCGACGATACCGTGTCGCGTCGGCACTGCCGCTTCGAACGAACGCGTGCGGGGCTTCGCGTGCTCGACCTCGGAAGCACCAACGGCATTCGCATCGGCGGCGCGCGGATCAATGAGGCGTATGTGGCGCCGGGGGCGATCGTCTTCGTCGGTGACGTCGAGATCGCCGTCGGGGTCGAGCTGAGTGACGTCGAGGTTCCCGCGAGCGACGCCGATCAGTTCGAATTCGCCTACGGAACGAGCGCCCCGATGCGCCGCATCTTCGGCGTCCTCGAGCGCATCGCGCCCACCCTCGCGACCGTACTCCTGCTCGGCGAGACGGGCACCGGCAAGGACGTCCTCGCGCGCTCGATCCATGCGCGGAGCCCGCGCGCGACGCGTCCGTTCGAGGTGCTCGACTGTGGCGCGATCACGCCGAGCCTAATCGAGAGCGAGCTGTTCGGTCACGAACGCGGCGCGTTCACCGGCGCGCATGCGGTGCACGTGGGCGTGTTCGAGCGCGCGCAGGGGGGCACGGTGTTCCTCGACGAGCTCGGTGAGCTGCCGCTCGATCTGCAGCCGAAGCTGTTGCGGGTCCTCGAGTCGCGAGAGTTCCGCCGCGTCGGGGGCAACAAAGTGCTGCCGGCCGACGTACGCGTGATCGCGGCGACGACGCGCGATCTCCGCGAGGCGATTGTCGAGGGAAAGTTCCGCGAGGACCTGTATTTCCGCCTCGCCGTCGTCGCACTCGATGTGCCGCCGCTGCGCGCGCGGACCGACGATCTGCCGATCCTCACGCGTCGCCTGCTCGACTCGATCGAGGGCGGAAAGCTCATCTCGATGCCCGGAGCGACGCTTGCCGCGCTCGCCGCCTACGGATGGCCGGGCAACGTACGCGAGCTACGCAACGTCCTCGAACGCGCGGCGCTCATCACGGCGTCGATGAACCTCACCGATCTCGCGCTCAGCGATTTCCCTCCGCGGTCCGCCAAGCCGAGCGGCGAGGACCTCGTGTCGTTCGATCCCGCGGCCAGCTATCGCGAGACGCGCGCCGAGTTCGAGGCGGCCTTCGAGGAGCGTTACGTGCGGTGGCTCATCCAGCGCCACAACTGGAACATCTCGGCAGCTGCGCGCTCCGCCCGGATGGATCGCAATCACCTCTCCGAGCTGATGCGCCGTCACGGCGTGGTGGCAAAGCGATGAGGGCGGTCGTTTTTGTCGTTCTCACCGTCACCGCGTGCTCGGTGCCGGAGTATCGCTACACGGCGAGCGAGGCCGGGAGCCGACCGACGGCTTGCGATGCAGCGTTCTGCGACGACTTCGAGGGGCGAACGAATGTTGTCGGACCGTGGAACGAGCAAGTGGTCTCGTCGCCGTGGAGCCTCTCGCTCGCAGACGCCCGCGAGCGCGGGCAGGTGTTTCAATCGTCGCTCGAGGCGCTCAACGAGTACTCGCAGATTGGTCACGGCATGCTGCGTCGACGATTCGACGTCGCACCGAAGCGCGTGAAGCTCACGCTGTCGCTGCGGCGACTCGAGCAGTGGCCGGTGAGCGATCACGCGAATCCGTTCGCGCTCGCGTTCATCGGTCTCGGCGCCGGCAAGTACGTGGCGCTCTGCCATCAACCGTGGGGCATCCCTGGGGACGGCGGCTATATCGCCGCAGAGCGCAGTGGCATCTCGATCGCCATGGGCGGACCGGACGGACCTCCGTGCGCGCCATGTGGGTACTCCGGGACCTGCATTCGCGCGTTCTCGTTGCTACAACCGGGCGACTGGCAACGCGCTTCGATCGAGCTCACCTACGCGGGCGGCGCGTACACCGTGTCGTGTTGCGACTCGTTCGGCGTAACCCCGAACACCGGCGCGACGATCCCCGCGGCGGAAGGCGACCGGGTGACCATCGGCGTGGGCATGTCGACGCAGGGTGTCAGCGATCCGCCCGCGATCATGCAGTTCGACGACGTCATCGTCGACCTCGACCCCCGCTGATCGCGAGAAGATTGAACCACGGAGGCGCGGAGGCACGGAGTCGAGAAAGTCTACCGATGCGTGCATCTCCGGTGTCGCCGCTGCTGCAAGCGGCGAGGTTGATGCGTGCATCGGTAGACCTCTTGAATTCTGTGCTCCCTCCGTGCCTCCGTGCCTCCGTGGTGAATTCTCATGCGCGGCGGAGGCCGACGACTTCGCCGTAGCCGCCGGGGATGAAGTAGTCTTCCTGGCCGAGGCCAAAAATTCGGCACGCGGTAGCGATCACGTCGGCGGCGCGCGGGGGGCGCGTGGTGGTCTCGCCGCTCTCTTCGATGACCTGCACGTCGCTGCCACGCGCGTCTGGGAGCACGAACTTCCCAATCTGACGGTTTCCCTCGATGCCGCCGCCGACGAACGTGACGCTGGTGAATGGATGGTGATCGTCGCCGAGCTGCCAGCCATCGAGCGAGGCCTGGGAGGGACCGGCGGCCCACGTGCGGCCGAACTCGCTGATGATCAGCACGAGCGTGTCGTCGAGGAGTGTCTTGCCCGGACGCCCCGGCGCCGGCGTCGACTTCATCTCGCCGAGCAAGCGGGCGAGCACGTCGAACTGGCCGCGCAGCACCGACGCGTTGAACTTGTGGCCGAACGCGCCGTTGTGCGTGTCGTAATAGACCTCGTCGAGCGCCAGGTGCACCGACGTTGCGAGGTCGGACTTGAGCACGCGGAGCGCCATGTCGAGCGGGCCGTCCATCCCCTTGACCGTCAAATTGGCGCCGAAGTGAAAGTCGAAGGGCGAATAGGTGTAGCCGTCGAGGTAGGAGAGCCCGCCGAGGCTCTCGGCCCCCTTCGTCTTGGCGAGGATGTCGGCGACGTCGCGCGCGAGCACCTTGCTCACGCCGACATAGCCGCCGTAGAGCTGCTCGAGGATCGCGTCGGTGCCCGCGGTGGACTTGTGGTGCAGCCCGCGCGTCGTCTCGAGTACGGCGCCCTCGAGATCGGTGAGACCGATGTTGCCGCCGACGGCTGCGCCATCGAGACCGAGCGCGGGTTTTTCGACGCGCGCCCCGTGCCCCTTCCACCACGGGTTCGAGGCGGGATCGGCCGAGAGGCTCGGCTTGATGGCGTCGGCGGTCGGGACGAGGATCGGCGCAGAGCGCGCCGGCAACCCCGCGGGGTTCGGCATCCCGAACGACTTGATCGCGACGCAGGGGAGCGGCCGGCTGTCGCGAAAGCGTTCGTAGAAGTGATTGGCGATCACTGACTGCAACGCCGGCGCGCGGTACGTCCCGCCCGCGAGTCCGCACATCGAAGCGACGTAGCCGCTGCCGTGCGCGTTGGTGCCCTGGTCGATGCCGTGGAGCACGCTGGTGTTCTCGTGCAGGCGAAAGTGACGCCATGTGTGACCGAGCGGTGAGAGCCCCGGCCCGCGTTTTCCGGGGTTTTCCGGATCGCAGAAGGTGGGCATACGGAGCGCGGGATACGGTCCGTTCGAGGGTCCGAGCTCGCGGAGATGCTTCGCGGAGAAGCACGCGGGCTCGCCGACGTGGTCCCACTGCGGCGGGACGGCGCGGTCGACGTCGGCATCGGAGTTCGGCCACCAGATGTACTGCTGGCGAACGCCGCCCTGCAGATAGATCGTCAGGAGCTTGGTCGGCCCGTCGCCCATCGGCGCGGCCTTCGCCGATTTGGTGCGAGTGAAGCGGTCGAGGAGCGCGAGCTGTGCAAGGCCGAGACCCGCGGTGAGCATGGAGCGGCGCGTCAGGTTCATCTTCATCTCCTCACAGCGTCAGCGTTTGCGGATGGCGAACGAAGTAGGCGCAGACTGCCGTCCACGCGATCGCCGGATCGGCGTCGTACTTCGCGTAGACCTTCGAATGGATCGCCACGATCACCTGGTCATTGGCGGGCAAGCCGAGGAAGCGCAGGTGGAGGTACCCAATGTTCTTCTTGATCGCGGCAGGATCCTTCTCGCTCGGGCCTCCGTACTTGAACAGCGCCGCGTTGCCGGGGAGCGAGACCGCGCGACCGCACCACTCGAGCGAGACCTGGACGAGCACCTGCATCGTCGCGGGCGTGAAGTCGTGCTCCCGGGGGCGGTAGTCGATCGTGTTCGGACCGCCGAGCGCTTCGAAGCGCGACATGGCGGCGTGGATGTTGCCGGAATCCTCGTTCTTCCTCCACGCAGCATCGGGTGCGCGCAACGCAAGGACCACATCGTTGGTCGAGGCGACGTCGTTCTCCCGCAGCCCGAGCAGCCGGCGGAGCGTGGTCACCATCTCCTCCGCGGTGAGCCGTCGCACCGTCGCAGCCGTGCGATCGGCTGCGGCGACGTTCGGTCCGGGCGGTGGCAGGTGCGCGATCCAGTCGCGCACCTCGGCGACGGAGATCTTCGCCTCGGGCCGCTCGGCGAGCGCCTTTCCCGGCGGCATCTGTTTGTACGTTCCGTCGGCGTGCCCCTCGAGGAGCTGCACGAGGCGGCTTTCGTCCGGTTTCCCCGGCACCACATAGCGCGGATCGTAGACGAGCAGATCCTCGAACGAGCGGACGCTGACGAAGAACGGATGGTTGTTCGTCGCGCCGTGACACGCGAGGCATGTCGGCGCGAGACGCTGCCGCACCTCGTCGTTGCGATTGACCGCGCACGCGGCGTTGGTCTCGTTCGCGGTCGTGTTGGCGCCATTTTCGCAGCCAACGAGCAGCAACGGCAGCAGCAGCAAGCCGACGAGCGCGCGCTTCATAGTCCCCTCCGGAGCTCGGGCAGCGAGAGCAGGTGACGAACGAAGGGCTTGAGCTTGCGCCCCCCCTCGACGAATCGCGTGGTGAGCGCGCGGAGGTAGCCGGCCTCTTTCGCGGGATCGAGCGCTCGACCGACGAAGCGTTCGTAGAGATGCTGTGTCGTACAGCGATCGAACTCACCCGACGCGAGGAGGATCTTTCCGAAGCCGAGCGGCCCCATCGTGCCGTCGCCCTTCTGACCGAGCAGCGTCGAGGTGCTCGGCATCGTGTCGAGGAAGAGCGCCTCGGGATTGGCGTCGAGCTCGGCCGCGGTGATCGGCGTGAGCACGGTGTTCGGCTGGAACGAGAGCCTCCAGCGGGCGTACGGATTGCGGTCGTATGGATACGCGCCGGCCAGCATCGGTTTGGTGACGCGCCACGCACCGACGCCGGGGATCATCGGTAGATCGACGTAGCCCGCCGACGTGAAGTCCCAACGCTTGAAGTGGATGGCCGCGGGGTCGAGCGCCCGGTGACAGTGTTGACACGAGCCCGATGTCGCGGGATCGCCGTCGTAGGCGTTGAACGTCTCGCTCGCGGGCGGAGGAACGAAGTTTTGACACGCGAAGATCTCGAGGAAGCGCGCGGCCCGCGGTCTCTCGCGCGAGAACGTGGAGAGCGAGCCCATCATCGTGAGCACGCCCGCCGCCGGGATCCCCGGCGCAGCCTCCGTCGTCTTGCGCGGGTCGTAGCTGACGTTGCGACTCGAGAGCAGATACGGGTCGAGCTTGCTGACCTCGAACTCGCGCCACGCGCTCGGATCGCCATCGTCCGCGTGGATCGGATCGCGCGGCTCGCCGCCCGGTTTCCACCAGCTCGTGTCGTCGTCGAGCTCGGGGTGCGCGAATGCAATCTTGCGCGCCATCCGCACGTAGAGCGCGCGGAGCATGTTGTTGCCTACCGAGTAGTTGCCGACCACGAGATCGGAGAGCGGTCGATCGTGCCAAGCGAGGTGACCGAGGAGGCGCGCGGGCTCCTCCCACGGCGCTCGTCGCTGCATCGTCTCGCTCCGCGGATCGCCGGACGCGAGGCCCGGCGAGGGGAAGCACCACACCAGGTTCGGACCGCAGCCGCAGCCGACCGCGAGGTGCATGTCCCAGTAGCCGCCGTAGGGAACGCCGCAGTCAATCTTTGCGCCCTTGTCGTCGGTGAGCGTGCGGGTCTCTCCGCCGGCGCGGCCGATGATCGTGACCGTCGTTCCCGGCGCCCACCACGGCTCGACGTCGTGCACCGCCATCTCGAGCGGCTTGCCGGCGATGTCGAGATCGTTGCACACGTTGGCGACAGGGCCGTTCTCTCCGAGCTCGTTGAGCGCGTAGAACGCCCCCGCATGCTTGGTGCCGCCCCCGCACGTCCCGAGATTGCCGGACATGTTCCCCCAGTACGCCTCGCCCATCGCGCCGGTCGTGTACGCACCGGTCTTGAGCCAATCGTGTCCGAGCTCGACGACCTTCTCGTAGAACGCGGGGGAGGCGAGCGCCTTGTCGATCGCGGCGGAGAGGATCGCCTCCCGTGCTTCGTTCGACGCCGCGTCGGCGAGCGCGGAGTATTCGTCGGACGACGGGGGAACGCCGGTGAGCGTGATCGCGATGCGGCGGAGCACGCGGGTCGGCTCGAGGGTGTCGTGGATCGCGGGATGCTCGGGTTCCGCGGGGCACGAAGGGAGCGTCGTCGTCGCCGAGGTCGAATCGCCGCCGATCGAGCCGGTCGCGCAGGCGACGAGGGCGAAGGGCAACAGCAGCGCGGCGCGTTGGCTGACCATCCGGGGTGCATCAGCAACCGACGTGCCCCGGCAGTTTCAGCGACAAATTGCAGCGTTTGGGGGCTACCTGCTCGGTAGCCTGCCACCGCGTCCCGGCAGATCTGCGGGCGCGCGCCTGCAGGCGCAGCCTCGACGCGTGAAGGTGTACGTCGTTTACCGGCGCGGCCTCGCCGCCGAGGGCGCGATGGAAGTCGAGCGCGGATGAAGAGGCTCGGCATGGCGCGTGTCCCGCTACGTCGCGCTCGCCGCTCCTCGAACCCGGGACGAAACGGATCTGCGTGCAGTCGAGCTCGTTCAAGCGCCTGGCCTCGTTCCCCATCCTCGCAGTCGGTGTGGTTGGGATCGTGGACGAAGCGCGCGACGTCGAGCCCACCCAGCAGACGCTGATTGACCGAGCGTGATTCTCGATCGCTCGGATTGAACACGGAGGCGCGGAGGCACGGAGGTCCGTGAAGTGCTGCCGCGCGCACCCAGCCGCGTCTCGCCGGCGATCGCATCGAGGAACGGACTCTGGAGCCAGGCCTCGAAGCGTCGCGATCGGCAGACTCTCGACCCTCCGTGCCTCCGTGCTCCGTGGTCAATCGATCAGGTAGGCGGAGTTCGAGAATCGAGATCGCTGATTTGGTCAGCGCGCGTTCCACCAGGCTTGGAATTGCGGCGTCTTGCACATGTCGCGGAGGAGCGGCAGGCCGTGCGCGACCAGGGCTTCGCGGCCGACGGCGCGCGCGCCGATCTGATCGAGCAGCTCGCCGATCGTCTCCTGCCCGAGATCCTTCGCGACGAGCGCGAGCTCTTCGCGAATGGCGTCGCGGAGCTCTTTGCGGGCGACGTTGTGGCGCACGATCGACGGGACGAGCGCGTCGATCTCGCCGTGGGGGACGGAGCCGAGGAGCCTCGCGGCCTCGGCCTCGGTCCGCTCGAGCATCTTCAGGAACCCCTTGCGGCGGCGCTTGCCGAGCGCCTCGGCCGTCGTGGGATCGGCGAGCTTCTTCGCGATGCGATCCTGCAGCCCCTCGACCGCACCGTCGACGAAGTCGCGCACGCGATCCTGCATCTGCTTCTGCAGCTCGTCGCCGATCCCGCCGAGGACGGCCTTTCCGGCCGCACCGAACGCCTTGGCGCCGAGGCCGAACGCACCGCGTAGCGCCCCGCCGGCACCGCCGCCCTGCGACGACGTCGCCTTCGCGATGAAGCTCGTGATCGTCTCGCGCAACATCTCGCGGATTTGATCGCGAACGCCGTCCGAGGCGATCGCTTCGTCGATCAAGTGCTGCGGGATGGGCGCCGGTCGACCGAGGATCTCGGCGATCTTGTCCTTCGCGGACGTCGGTAACCACGCGCCGAGCGTGACCTCGCTCGCCTTCGCGCGCGCGAGGAGCCGGTCGCGCAGCGGAGCCGTCACCCGACCGTGGAAGGTCGCGATGCGTGGCTCGGTGTGCGTCTCGTCGATCGCCTTCAACAAGCGCTCGACGTCGACGAGCTCGGTGACTCGTCGCGTGCAGAGGAAGTCCCAGCCGAGCTCGAGGAGCTGAGTCAGCGCGGCGTCGTCGAGAGCGTTCGGCATGTCACTTGTTTCCTTCGGCGAGCTTCTTGAAGCGCTGCTCCGGACCGGGCGGCCAGTACATCTGCACGGCCATGGTCGGCGTGGAGCCGGACGGCTTGAACGCGTGAGGCACGCCCGGCGCGATGGAGACGAACGTCGAGCCCTTCACGGGTGTCTTCCCACCGGTCTTGCGGGTCATCTCTCCGTCGCCGTCGAGGATCGCGAGGAACTCCCACTCCTTGTCGTGCGTGTGCTCGGGGACGGACGCGTTCTTCGACATCATGAGGAAGCTCATGCTCGCCGGCGGGTTGTCCGCGCCCTGCTCGTAGGCGAGACGTGCGTGATAGGCGCCGCCGCCCCACGCTACGTCGGCCTTCTGCGAGAGCTCGAACGAGGTCACCGGCGAGCTGCGCTTCGACCAGCTGATGCTCTTGTCCTTTCCGATCTTGTCGACGGCGTCGGCGACGGATCCGGAGGTGCCGTTGACCACGATGGCGACGAGCATCTTCGTCGGCTCTTTGCTGTAGATGTTCACGCCCGCACCGGGCGCGCGGAAGCCGTTCATCTTCCACGCGCGCTTCTGCTTCTCCTTGATGTCGTCTGCGAGCACCGAGACCTCGCCGTCGGTGAGGATCCCGTACAGATCCACGCCGGCGTGACGGGGGAAGAGCATCATGACCTTGGGCGGCATCACGATCTCGTAGAAGAAGATCGGCGCGTCCTTCTCGAGCTGTCCCTTCAAGTCGTCGGGGATCAGCTTCGCGAGGTTGCAGCCGCCGACCTTGCACTCGTAGCGGCGGGGAAAGGCCTTGATGTCCTTCGTCTCGGGGAGCGCGCCGTCCATCTTGTCGGGTGCGGGGCCGCTCGGTGCAGCCGCTTCGGCGGGCGTCGCCGCGCTCGGGCTCTCACCCCCGGCCGCGCCCGCTCCGTCCGTCGCGCCAGGCGCTGCCCCCGCGGCCGGAGCTCCGCCGCTCGAAGGGGTGGGAGCGGTCGACTTGCCCGAGCCGCACGCGGTGAGAAAGACGAGGACGATTGCGAGAGAGGAGCGCATCGCGGGGAGCATGCCGAAAGCGCGACCGCGCGGCCACATCCCTCGCACGGAGGCGTTGCCCCTGCCGTGCCTCGGCGTGCGAGCCCGACATGTAGAAATCCTCGGTGATCCGCTGCATGTGGCGCTCGACGAGCGGGAGCGGGTCCTTGCGCGGCGCGGGCCCGCGATCTCGGCCTGTTTCACCAGGCCAGCAACCATCCTGCGCCGGCGGCCGCCGGCGGATCCGCCGCCTCCGCCGCCCTCCTCGCGCACGACTGCGCGGTCCTTTCAGTCGACACCCGGGGCTTCCGGGCAGGCACGCCATTCGCGCTCGGTGCAGGCGTGTCGGCCTGCGCGCGTACCCACGAACCACTTCCTCGCGCCGTCCACCGACGTCATCGACCCGAGGCGACCGTGCTGCACGCGCTCGTGCGCGAGCACCTCGCGACGTTCGTGCGCCACGCGGAGGAGCACTATACCCGTCCATTACCTCTCTATGTACGACGCGCGTTCGAACACTACCTGCGCTGCGGCCCCCCCGAGCACGGCTTCCTCCGCCTCCGCTGCGACGACTGTGGTCACGATCGAGTCGTCGCCTTTTCTTGCAAGGAGCGCGGCACGTGCCCTTCGTGCGCCGGTCGCACGATGGCCAATTGCGCCGCTCACCTCGTCGACCGCGTGCTGCCCAACGTGCCGATCCGCCAGTGGGTGCTCTCGCTCCCGTTCGACCTGCGCGCGCTCGCGGCGGAGCACCCCGCGCTGGTGAGCGCGATCGGTCGGATTCTGTTCCGCGAGGTCGAGCGGTGGATGCAGCGGAGCGCGGGGCCGCGAAAGGGCCGCGCTGCCTTCGTCACCTTCGTCCAACGTTTCGGCGGCTCGCTCAACCTCCACGTGCACTTCCACGTACTCTTCCTCGAGGGCGTCTTCACGCGAAACGCCGAGGAGCCTCCTGTCTTCCATGCCGCGTTCGCGCCCACGCGCACCGATCTCCTCGAGGTCCTCGGCCGCGTCCGAGTGGCGGTCCTGATCTGCCCTCGCTGCCACGGCCACGCGCGCTTGATCGCCGCCGTCCAAGATCCGACCGAGGCGGCGCGTTTCCTGGCCGCCCTCCACGAACGTTCGACCCCACTCCCCTCCGGCGCGCGAGCCGACGACGACGACGCGTACCCGAATCCGACGAGCGGCTACGACGACGACTCCCAGCTCCCGCCCCCATCCTCCCGGCCACAGCCAAGCCACCCACCCGACGATTGACCCACGCCACCACGTCCGCTGCGGTGCGCGCGACGATGCTGGTGGTGAAGAGGCCGGTGCGGTCGGGCCGCTCGAGCGCTCCGGCGTCGACGAGCTGCGTGCGACGCTTG
>JBKJQC010000277.1:0-6413 GCA_046593995.1 Polyangiales bacterium | reverse complement strand
AGTTTGCGCGCATCCTGCTCGGGATGGCGCGGGACAAGGGGTTCAAGGGCGTGGTCGCGCTGCGCGGTGACACCGGGCTCTCGCTCGCCAACGAGCTGCAGCCCTCGGCCATCACGCTCGACGTGAAGCTTCCGGTCGTCGACGGGTGGTCGATCCTCAACCGCCTGAAGAAGAACCCGCGCACGCGGCACATCCCCGTGCACGTCATCACCGTCACGGATCAGCGGCAGCGCGGTGCTTCGATGCACGCGTTCGCGTACCTCGAGAAGCCGGTCACGAAAGAGGTTCTCGAGAACGCCTTCATGAACATCTCCGCGTTCCTCGATCGAGCGGTGCGCCGCCTGCTCCTCGTGGAGGACGACGAGAACCAGCGCCGCGCGATCGCCGAGCTCCTCGCCGACGGCGGCGACGTCGAGGTCGTCACGGTGGGCAGCGCCAAGGAGGCTCGCGAGGCGCTCGCGGCGAACGTGGAGTTCGACTGCATGGTGGTCGACCTCGGTCTCCCCGACACCGACGGCTTCGACCTCATCGAGCAGGTGAAGCAGCAGCCCGACTTCTCGGAGCTCCCTGTCATCGTCTACACCGGCCGTGAGCTCGGGAAGAAAGAGGAAGGGCGGCTCCGTCGCTACGTCGAGTCGATCATCCCGAAGGGGGGCGCGAAGGCGCCGGAGAAGCTCCTCGACGAAACGGCGCTCTTCCTCCACCGTCACGAGATGAGCATCCCGGAGGAGCGTCGCCGCTCGCTCGGCGAGGTGCGCGGACCCGACGTCGACCTCGAGGGCAAAAAGGTGCTCGTCGTCGACGACGACGTCCGCAACATCTTCGCGCTCACCAGCGTGCTCGAGAACCACAAGATGCAGGTCTTCTACGCCGAGAACGGCAAGGCCGGCATCGAGGCGCTCGACCATCACCCCGACGTCGACATCGTCCTCATGGACGTGATGATGCCGGAGATGGACGGCTATCAGACGATGCGCGCAATCCGGCAGAACCTCAAGTTCCGCAGCTTGCCCATCATCGCCATCACCGCGAAGGCCCTGAAGGACGATCGCGACCGTTGCATCGAGGCGGGGGCCTCGGATTACCTGCCGAAACCCGTTGATACGGAGAAGCTCATCGAATTGATCAGGCTCTGGCTGCGGTCTTGAGCGACACTGCATGAGGCCATGGTCACCGGCGACAGGATCCCCGCCCCCATGGTGGAGCGTCAGGCGAACGACGACGTCGCTCGGCCGACCTCCTCCGTGGACGAGGAGCAGCTCGTCGCGAGCATCCTCGTCGTCGACGATCACCCGGCCAACCTGCTGGCGCTCGAGGGCATCCTCGAGCCGCTGCAGCAGAACGTCGTGAAGGCTGGCTCGGGGGAGGAGGCGCTCAAGTACCTCCTCCACACCGACTTCTCGGTCATATTGATGGACGTGCAGATGCCGGGCCTCGACGGCACCCAGACGGCGCGCATCATCAAGGAGCGCGAGCGCACGCGTCACATCCCGATCATCTTCCTCACGGCGATCAGCCGGGAGGCGGCGCACATCTTCAAGGGGTACTCGGCGGGCGCCGTCGACTACCTGCTCAAGCCGTTCGATCCCGACATCCTGCGCGCCAAGGTGCAGGTGTTCGTCGACCTCTGGCTCGTGCGCAAGAGGCTCGAGCGGCGCGAGGCGATCGTTCGCCAACGCGAGCGCGAGTTCATCGAGAAGCAGTCCGAGCTGCGCATCCAGAACGTCACCGACGTGATGCCGCTGATGGTGATGACCGGCCGTCCGGACGGGACCATCTCCTGGTGCAATCGCCACTGGCACGCGTACACCGGGCTCTCTCTCGAGCAGACGTCGCACGGCGGCTGGATCGAGACGGTGCATCCAGACGATCGTCCGCACCTCCTCGATCAGCGCTTCGACTCGCTCAGCGCGCGGAGCTCGCTCACGCTCGAGTACCGGATCCGCCGTCACGACGGTGTCTACCGCTGGTTCCTCGTTCGCGTCGTTCCCGAGACAGACGCGCGCGGCGAGACGGTCGGTTGGATCGGCACGCTCACCGACGTCGACGATCAGAAGCGCGATCGCGAGCACCTCGCCGAGTTCAAGACCACGCTCGACGCGACGCTCGACTGCGTCGTGATGGTCCAGGCCTCGGATCTGCGGCTGTGCTACGCGAATCGCGGCGCCGTCAGCCAGCTCGGCTACGGGCTCGACGAGCTGCGCGCGCTCTCCATCACCGACGTCGAGCCGCAGTTCGATGCGCCGCACTTCCACGAGATGAGCGCGCCGCTCCGCGAGGGGAAGGTCGCATCGCTCACCTACCAGACGGTGCATCGCCGGAAGGACGGGGAAGAGGTCCCCGTCGAGGTGCTCCTGCAATTCATGCCGAGCTCGGTCCACGCGGGAGCGGACTCGAGCTCCGGTCGCTTCGTGTCGGTCGCGCGTGACGTGCGCGAGCGCGTCCGTGCCGAGGCTGCGCTCCGCCGCGCGAACGAAGCGAAGGATGCGTTCATCGCCGCGGCCTCCCACGAGCTCCGTACGCCCCTCGCGGCCGCCAAGGCGCAGGCCCAGCTGGCGCTGCGCAGGCTGCGTGACGATCCCGAAGCGCCGCCCGCCAAGTCGCTGCGGACGATCACCGGACAGATCGATCGCATGGCGAAGCTCGTCGAAGATCTCCTCGACGTGAGTCGCGTACAGGTCGGACGGCTGTCGCTCGATCTGACCGAGTTCGACGTCTGCACCTTGATCCGCGAGTGCGCGGAGCGGATCCAGATCTTGTCCGAGGCGCACGCGATCGTGCTCCACGTGCCCGAGCAGGCGCTCCCGCTCCAGGCGGACCGGAGCCGCGTCGACCAGGTGGTGACGAACTTGTTGTCGAATGCGATTCGCTACTCGCCGAAGGGTGGCGCCGTCGACCTGCGGGTCGAGCAAGAGCTCGCGCACATCCACATCGCCGTGAAGGACCAGGGTGTCGGCATCCCCAAGGACAAGCAGGCGTTGATCTTCGAGCGCTTCGGGCGCGCGCACGGCTCGAAGTACGGCGGCCTCGGCCTCGGCTTGACGATCTCGCAAGGCATCGTCGAGCAGCACGGCGGTGAGATCTGGGTGGATTCGTCGGGAGAGCCAAGCGAAGGGAGCACCTTCCACGTGAGGCTGCCGCGGTACGCGACGGTACGACCGACCCCGGCCTGACGCGTCCGTAGGGCGTGCGTGCGGGTCGTACCTATTTCGCACGGTGGCCCTGTCATCGGAGCCGCGGGTACTAGGCTCACTCTCGCAGTGAAGCTCCTGACCCTCTCACTTCTCGTCGTCGGCGCGTTCTCCGCGCCGTCGTTCGCCGCCACCGCATCGGCGCAGCCGTCCGAGCCGCCTGCCCCGCAGACGCTTCCCCTCGTGAAGCCGTTGGACACCGCCACGAGCAAGAAGCTCGATTGGCACTACGACAAGGTGTCGACGGTCGAGTACGTCGTGACGGGCGTCTCGATCGTCGGTGTCATCGTCGCGAACACGGCCTTCAGTAAGACCGGCGAAGCGAACTGGCGCGGTGGAATCCTGGTCGACTCGCCGGTCATGGGCTTCGGCCGGAGCGAGTCCAGTGAAGGCCGCGAGCGCGCGGCGCGTGCGAGCGACTACCTGCTCTACACGATGTCGGTGTGGCCGTTCCTCGATGCGGGCGTGGCCCTCGGCCGTGGCGCCGGCGAGACCGCGTTCCAGATGTCGATGATCAACGCGATGTCCTTCTCGGTGAACGGGTTGGTCACCGAGCTCTTCAAGGGGCTCGTGAAGCGCGAGCGACCGTGGGTCACGAACCAGTGCTCTTCGCCGGAGATGCAGGGCGATCCGAGCTGTCGTGACACGAAGAGCTTTCTCAGCGGCCACTCGTCGATCGCGTTCACCGGTGCCGGCCTCGTGTGCGCGCACCATCAGGCCCTACCGCTCTACGGACACCCGGTCGCCGATGGTGCTGCCTGCGCCGTCGCGCTCGCGGCGGCGACGGCCACGGGAGCCCTCCGCGTCGTCTCCGACAAGCACTACACCTCGGACGTGTTCGCGGGCGCCGCGCTCGGTCTCGCGTCGGGGTACCTGCTGCCGAAGATCCTCCACTACGGCGGCATCTTCCGCTCCACGTCCGAGGATCACGCGACGAAGAAGCATCCGACCATCGCCTGGAGCGCCGCCCCGATGGCGATGCCCGGCGGCGCGATGATGACCGTCAGCGGCGTCGTGTTCTAAATGACAGAGCGTGAATTCTCGATCGCCCGACCGCAGATCGGATTGAACACGGAGGCACGGAGGCACGGAGGCACGGAGGTTCGAGAGTCTTCCGATCGCGGCCGCCTCCTCACGTCGCTCGTCGATGCGATCAGGTCCTCGCCCCGAGTCCGCGGGGAGAGGGGCGAGCCAGAGCTGAGAAGACATCACAGAGAGGCGTGCGGCAGCACTTCACAAACCTCCGTGCCTCCGTGCCTCCGTGTTCAATCGATCAAGCACGCCGATTTCGAGAATCGCTACCGTTGAGGCGCTCCAGAGCTCCGTCACCAGACTTCGCAGCGGTCCGCGCGGATCATCTTGCTCCCCGCCTTGCAGGAGAACGCGGTCGCGAACTCGGGCAGGTTCGACGCGGGGCCGTTCACGCGGAAGGCGGGCGGCGAGTGCGGATCGACCTTGGTGAGCATCGCGCGGTACTGCGGGCGTGCGTTCTGACACCAGCCTTGGGCGTGCGAGAGGAAGAACGACTGGTCTTCGGTAAAGGCGCCCGAGGGCTGCGTCTTCCCTTTGCGTGAGCCCTTGAAGGCCGCGTACGCGAGCTTCAGGCCGCCGAGGTCCGCGATGTTCTCGCCGAGGGTCAGCTTCCCGTTCACGTGGATGTCGCTCGCCTTCGGGTCCGTCTTGTCGGCGGGGAGCGCGACGAAGCCGTCGTACTGCTTCACCACGCACGACGCGCGCGCGTCGAACTCCTTGCCGACCTTGGCCGTCCACCACTCCTTGAGGTTGCCGTCGCCGTCGAACTGGCGCCCCTCGTCGTCGAAGCCGTGGGTCAGCTCGTGTCCCATCACCATGCCGATCGCGCCGTAGTTCAGCGCGTCGATCGCGTTTGCGTCGAAGAACGGCAGCTGGAGGATCCCCGCGGGGAACACCATCTCGTTCATGTTCGCGTCGTAGTACGCGTTGACCGAGGGGGGCGTCATGTACCACTCGCCGCGATCGAGCGGCTTGCCGATCTTCGCGAGGAGACGCTTCAGCTCGAACACCTCGGACGCGAGCACGTTCTTCACGTGCTGCCCCTTCTTCACCTCCAGGGTGTCGTACTTCCGCCAGAGATCGGGGTAGCCGATCTTGTTCTTGATCTTGTGGAGCTTGTCCTGCGCCTTCTTGCGCGTGGCGTCGTCCATCCAGGAGAGCGAGTCGAGGTCCTTCTCCATCGCCTCCTCGATCTCGGCGATCATGGTGAGCGCCTTCGCCTTTCCTTCGGCGCCGAAGGTGTCCTTCACGAAGCGAATCGCCAGCGCCTCGCCGAGCGATGCGTCGACGGAGGAGAGACAGCGCTTCCAGCGCGGAAGGATCGTCTTTGCGCCGGTGAGGTTCGTCGAGGAGAACCGGAAGTTCTCGTCGACGAACGCCTTCGGCAGCGAGCCCGCGCGTTCCGCGACGATGCGCCACTGCAGGTAGACCTTCAGCTCCGCAGCGTTCTTCTTCGTGAGGTCGGAGATCTTCTTCGCGAACTCCGGCTGTGCCACGTTGATCGGCGCGGACTTGTCGACGCCGAGACCGGTCACGAACGTGTCCCAGCCGAACGTCGGCGAGAGCTTCACGAGGCCTTGGAGCTCCATGCGGTGGTAGATCTTCTTCGGATCGCGGCGGTCGACGCGCGTCATCGACGCCTTTGCGAGCTCCGTCTCGATCGCCATCACCGTCTTCGCGCCCTTCGGATCGAGCTTCGCGAGCTCGAGCATCTTGCCGACGTGCTCGAGATACGCGGCGCGCAGGTCGTCGGCCTTCTTTCCCTTGTCGAGGTAGTAGTCGCGGTCGGGGAGACCGAGCCCGGCCTGCTCGAACTGGCCGATGACCTGCGTCGCGTCGCCGAAGTCCTGCCCGCTGCTGAACGAGAAAAGTGGGTGGAGCCCCATTCCGTAGAGCGCGGTGACGACGCGCGAGAGATCCTTGCCGTCCTTCAGGGAGTCGATCGTGGAAAACGCGTCGGCGAGCGGGGTGAGGGCGGTCTTCTCGATGCCCTCCTCGTCCATGCACGTCGTCCAGTAGTCGGCGAGCTTCTCGGCATACGGATCGGAGCGGTTCTTCCCGCCGGCGTAGCCATCGAGGATCTCGCGGAGCTTCTTCTGATTGCGCTCTTCGATCTCGTGGAAGCTGCGCGACCACGACGCGCGATCCTCGGGGATCGGCGTCGCCTTCATCCAGCCGCCGCAGGCGAAC
>JBKJQC010000193.1:0-9890 GCA_046593995.1 Polyangiales bacterium | reverse complement strand
CCGCCGTCGTCCTCACGGGACGCGCGGGGCGCTACTGCGCAGGCTTCGATCTCAAGCTGATGATGGCCGGCGCGGACCAGGCGCGCGCCCTCGTCACCCGCGGCGGCGATCTCCTGCTCCGCCTCTACATGCTGCCCGTCCCGCTGATCATCGCCTGCAGCGGCCACGCGCTCGCAGGCGGCGCGCTCGTCGTGCTGACCGGTGACGTCCGCGTCGCTGCCAAGGGCGCCTTCCGCATCGGTCTCAACGAGGTGCAGATCGGGCTCCCGGTGCCGGTGCTGGCGATGGAGTTCGCCCGCGACCGCCTCGAGCCGCGCCACCTCGCGCAGGCGACGCTGTTCTCGACCATCTACGATCCCGAGACGGCAGTGACCGCAGGCTACGTCGACGAGACCGCCGACGAAGGCGCCGTCCTCGACAAGGCGCTCGCCCACGCGACGCGCCTCTCGGCCCTCTCGCGCAATGCCTACCTCAACACGAAGCTCACGCTCCGCGAGAAGACCGTGAAGTACATCCGCTCGATGATGGAAGAGGACATGAAGCGCCTCGTCCCGCCCACGAGCTGAAGACCGAGCGAAGGTCCGTGAAGGGGCGTACCCTCGCCGAATGCGCAGGATCCTCGCCGCTTCGACGCTGCTCGCCGCTCTCGCCGTCGCCGACTCTGCGGACGCGTTCTGCGGGTTCTACGTCGCGCCGAGTGACGCGCCGCTCTACGCCGACGCGACGATGGTCGCGCTCATGCGCGAGGGCACGCGCACGGCGCTGTCGATGTCGAACAACTACAAGGGGCCGGCGGCGGACTCCGCGATGGTCGTGCCGGTGCCGGTCGTCTTGCAGAAGGAGAACGTGAAGACGCTCCCGCACGACGTCTTCGCCAAGCTCGAGTCGCTCACGGCGCCGCGGCTCGTCGAGTACTGGGAGCAGGACCCTTGCGCGCAGTCGAAGTACGAGGAGAGCGACAAGAAGTCGATGAAGCTGAGTGCTTCGCCGGGCGCCGCCGGGGGCAAGGGGAAGGCGGACGACTACGGCGTCACGATCGAGGCGCAGTTCACCGTCGGCGAGTACGAGATCGTCGTGTTGAGCGCGACGGAGAGCGATGGCCTCGAGCGCTGGTTGATCGACTCGAAGTACAACATCCCCAAGGGAGCCTCGGCGGCGCTCGCTCCGTACATCAAGGAGCAGATGAAGTTCTTCGTCGCGAAGGTCGACATCAAGAAGGTGAAGATGGACGCGGCCGGGGTCGCCGTGCTCTCGCCGCTCCGTGTCACCTACGAGTCGCAGGACTTCCGGCTCCCGGTGCGGCTCGGTCTGGTCAACGCACCGCCTCACGGATCAGGCGCTGGTGCCAAGCAAGATCTCATCGTGTGGATCCTCTCGAAGCAGTCCCGCTACGAGGTCGCGAACTACCCGAACGTGTTCATCCCCACGAACATCGACGTGAAGAACGAGACGCGGAAGTCGTTCGGACCGTTCTACGCGGCGCTCTTCGACGCGACGATGGAGAAGCACGGGAACAAGGCGGTCATCACCGAGTACGCGTGGACGTCGGCCGGCTGCGATCCCTGTCCGACGCCGCCGCTGCAGGACTCGGACGTCGCGACGCTCGGTGGAGACGCGCTCCTCGGGATGACCACGAAAGGGCCGATCGACGCGCCGCCGCCCGTCCCCAAGCCCGCGCCCACGCTGCAGGGGGTGCCGTTCTCCAAGGGACGCCCGAGTGGAATGGGCGGCTTCTTCGGCGGGACCAGCCACCCGGTCGTGCTCACGCGCCTGCACACGCGCTACGACGCCTCGACCCTGTCCGAAGATCTCGTGTTCCGCGCGGCCGACCCCGTCGCGGGTGGTCGTGAGTTCGTGGTCGACCAGACGGGTGCGATCGAGAAGGGCGCCGTGAAGTGGGCGGCCAACAACTTCCAAGCGCGGTACGCGATCCGCCACGCGTGGACCGCGCCCATCACCTGCGCGAACCCGAAGCGCGGCGTGTGGGGCGGACCGCACCCCGGGATCGATGGTCCGAGCGGACCGGTCGCGGCCACGAACCTCGCGGCCGCACCGCGCGGTGAGCTGAAGCTCGCGAGCTACGTCGTGAGCAAGGTCGAGGAGCTCGATCTCGCCAAGGGCGCGCCTGCACCCGCCGTCGTACCCAGTGGAAACGCCAGCGAGCCGCCCGCGTTCGGGTGGTTCCTCGCGGGCGCCGCCGGGACGGCCGCGGTCGTCGGGATCTTCGCGCTCGCGACCCGCAAGCGCGCGCGACGGCCTGGCTGATGCGGACGCACCGTAAGGTCCGGCGGGGCGCGCACGTTATGGCGTCATGGGATCGTTTTCGATGCTCGCACGTACAAGGCACAGGAAGGAATCGATGATGTCGCGCATGTCGCTCTCGAGGATCCTCTTCCCGGCCGCGATCGGGCTCGCCGTCGTGGCCGCGCCCCACGGAGCGCAGGCCTTCTGCGGGTTCTACGTCGCCCCGAGCGACGGACCTCTCTACAACGACGCGACCATGGTCGCGATGATGCGCGAGGGGACGCGCACCGTGCTCTCGATGTCGAACAACTATCGCGGCCCGGCGGCGGACTTCGCGATGGTCGTCCCCGTCCCGGTCGTCCTCCAGAAGGAGAACGTGAAGACGCTCCCACTCGACCTCTTCAAGAAGCTCGAGTCGCTCTCCGCGCCGCGCCTCGTCGAGTACTGGGAGCAGGATCCGTGTCAGCCCGACTACCCGAACGAGGAGGGCGGGCCTTACCCGCAAGCACCGATGGCGGCGCCAGCCGGGGGCGCAGGCGGACCTCCGAGCGACTATCACGTCAAGATCGAGGCGCAGTTCAAGGTCGGTGAGTACGACGTCGTCGTGCTCAGCGCCGGCGAGAGCGACGGCCTCGAGCGCTGGCTGACCGACAACGGGTACAAGATCCCGAAGGGCTCGGCGACCGCGCTCGCTCCTTACATCAAGGAGCAGATGAAGTTCTTCGTCGCGAAGGTCGACGTGAAAAAGGTGAAGATGGACGCGCAGGGCGTCGCGACGCTGTCGCCGCTCCGCTTCCACTACGAGTCGCAGGACTTCCGGCTGCCGGTGCGCCTCGGGCTCCTCAACGCGTCGGGTCGGCAGGATCTGCTCGTGTTCATGCTCGGTCGCAACAAACGCTACGAGGTCACGAACTACAAGAACGCGTTCATCCCCACGAACCTCGAGGTCGTCGACGCGACACGCGCGAAGTTCGGTCCGTTCTACGCGACGCTCTTCGACGCGACGATCGCAAAGGCCGGCGGACGCGCGGTGGTCACCGAGTACGCGTGGGAGACGTCTTCGTGCGATCCGTGCCCCTCTCCGCCGCTCGAGTCGAACGACGTGGCGACGCTCGGCGGCGACGTCCTCTACGGGATGGGCGCGAACGCGCAGGGGCCGACCGGGGGTCCGATGGGGCCGCCTGGGATGCCCGGTGGCGGAGGCTTCTACGGCGGTGAGGCGCAAGGCATGGTGCTCACGCGCCTGCACACCCGCTACGACGCGACGTCGCTGACCGAGGATCTCGTCTTCCGCGGGGCCGAGGCGGTCGTGGGCGGTCGCGAGTTCCTCACCGACGGCAACGAGCTCGAGAAGGGCGCGCGCCCGGACTCGTCGAACAACTTCCAGGCGCGCTACGCGATCCGCCACGCCTGGACCGGACCGGTGAGCTGCAGCAAGCCGAAGCGCGGCATCTGGGGCGGACCACCCGCAGGCGTCGAGGGGAGCTCGCAGGCGACCCCCGCGACGAACCTCGCGAGCGCGCCGCGTGGCGAGGTGAAGATCGCGGCCTACGTCCGCAAGGGCCTCGACGATCCCGACTCCTGGGATCGCGCCGCGCAGGAGTGGGGGAGCGGGCAGGCCGGTGCGCTCGGTCCGCGTCGCGCGTGCGGCTGCGAGGTCCCCGGCGGTCGCACGACATTTGGCCTTGCCGCGCTGGGGGCCGGTTCGGCGATCCTGGCGCTCGTCGCGCGTCGCGCTCGTACCGCTTCGAAACCGCACACGAAGGATCGACGATGAAGCTCCGTACCCTCGGCCTCGGCCTGTTCGCGCTGTCGCTCCTCGCCCCCGTCCTCGCCGAGGGCCGCGCCGACGCGTTCTGCGGTTTCTACGTCGCTCCACAGGACGGTCCCCTGCACAACGACGCGACGATGGTCGCGTTGATGCGCGAGGGCACGCGCACCGTGATGAGCATGTCGAACAACTACAAGGGCCCGGCGGCCGACTTCGCGATGGTCGTCCCGGTGCCCGTCGTCCTCCAGAAGGAGAACGTGAAGACGCTCCCGCTCGACATCTTCAAGAAGGTCGAGGCGCTCACCGCGCCGCGCCTGGTCGAGTACTGGGAGCAGGACCCGTGCTACCAGGAGCCGCCGATGCCGTCGGCTGCGCCGATGGCGGGGGGGGCGGGGATGAAGAAGCCCTCCGCGAAGAGCGCCGAGGCCCCCGGCAACTACGGCGTGAAGATCGAGGCGCAGTTCAAGGTCGGCGAATACGACATCGTCGTCTTGAGCGCGAAGCAGTCCGACGGGCTCGAGCACTACCTCCTCGACAACAAGTACAAGATCCCGAAGGGCGCCTCCGCCGCGCTCGCGCCGTACGTGAAGGAGCAGTGGAAGTTCTTCGTCGCCAAGGTCGACGTGAAGAAGGTCCAGATGGACGCGCAGGGCGTGGCGGTCCTCTCACCGCTCCGCTTCCACTTCGAGTCGCAGGACTTCCGCCTGCCGGTGCGACTCGGACTCCTGAACGCGAACGGCCGTCAGGATCTCTTGATCTACATCCTGTCGAAGAATTCGCGCTACGACGTCGCGAACTACGCGAACGTCTTCATCCCGACGAACCTCGAGGTGAGCGACGACACGCGCAAGAGCTTCGGCCCGTTCTACGCCGCGCTGTTCGACGAGGCGGTCGCGAAGGGGGGCGGCCGCGCGGTCGTCACCGAGTACTCGTGGGCGACCTCGTCCTGCGATCCGTGCCCGACGCCGCCCTTGCAGCAGAGCGATCTGGCGACGCTCGGCGGTGACGTGCTCTTCGGCATGGGGGCGC
The DNA here is from genome assembly GCA_046593995.1 of Polyangiales bacterium. Taxonomy (GTDB): domain Bacteria; phylum Myxococcota_A; class Polyangia; order Polyangiales; family JADJMO01; genus JALHOE01. Next base: position 4,846 of record JBKJQC010000193.1, on the reverse strand, counting down.
CGCCTCCGCCGCCCGGGCCGATGCTGCAGGAGATGAAGGGACCGATGCCTCCCGGCAAGATGCCCCCCCCGATGGGGAAGCCGATGCCGAAGCCGATGCCCCCCGGGGGAGGGTGGGGCGGTGGGTTCACGCCGATGGTCGTGACCAGGCTCCACACGCGCTACGACGCGACCACGCTCGGTGACGATCTGGTCTTCCGGCAGGCGGGGGCAGTCGTCGGCGGTCGTGAGCACGTCACCGGTGCAAACGGAGAAATCGAAAAGGGCGCGCAGCCCTCGTCGATGAACAACTTCCAGGCGCGCTACGTGATCCGCCACGCCTGGACCGGACCCATCGCCTGCAAGAACCCGCGTCGCGGGATCTGGGGCGGACCGCCGGGCTCCGGCTACGGGAGCTCCCCGCCGCCGCCTGCGCCCGCGACGAACATCGCCGCCGCGCCGCGCGGTGTGATCAAGCTCGCGTCGTTCCTCAAGAAAGGGATGCCTGCGTTCGACGTGCTCCCCGCGCCCTCGACGCTCCCCGCGCTCGCGCCGATCGCGCCGCCCACGGAAGACGCCGGCGCGCCGGTCGAGGACGCGTCGATCGCCGCGCCTCCGCCGGGCGACGCGAGCCTCCCGCCGGCCGGTGCTCCGACGACGGTGCCTTCGGTCGAGCCGAAGCCGGGCGGCTGTGGCTGCGACGTGCCCGGTGCGTCGTCGGCAGGCACGGCTGCGTCGGGCGCCGTCCTCGCGTTTGGCGCGTTCGCCGCGCTCGTCGTTGCGCGTCGCCGCAGACCGCAGGTCGTAGGGCGATGAGACGCGCGCCGCTCGGGCTCCTCGCGATCGCCGTCGGGTGCGGGATCGCCTGCGGATCCCGCTCCACCACGACGTCCTCGCATCCGCCCGAGCGCGCTCCCACGCTTTCGAGTGAAAAGCCGCGGTCGCTCCACGCGACGCCGCTCCTCGCCAACGCCTCGCCGTTCGAGCCCGCGTTCACGCGCATCGACACGAAAGCGGGCGCCGTCGACTCGGGGTACCTCGGCGATCCGGTGCAGTGCACGACCTGTCACGCGGACGTCGTCGCGCAGTGGGAGCCCTCCGCGCACCACAACTCGTCGTTCTCCAATCGCTTCTATGCGGTCTCGGTCGATCTGACGCGGAAGCACCGCGGCACCAAGGTCTCGCGCTGGTGCGCAGGCTGTCACGACCCGTCGCTGCTGCTCGCGAACGCGACGGCGACGACGGTCGATCCATTGATCGATCGCGAGGACGTGAAGCAGCACCCGCGCGCCGGCGACGGCATCGGCTGCCTGGTCTGTCACTCCGTCACCGAGAACAGCCGCCTCGGCGGCGGCGGCTACAAGGTCACGTGGCGACCGTTCCGCGAGCCCGATCCGAAGAACACGGAGAGCGTGGCCGCGCACCGCGCCGCGATGAAGGCCCCGGTCATGAAGGACGGCGACTTCTGCGGCAGCTGCCACAAGGTCTCGCTGCACTCCGAGGTGAACGGCAAGCGCTGGCTCCGCGGGCAGAACGATTTCGACCCTTGGGAGCAGGGGCCGTACGCGTTCGGAGGCGCGAAGACGGCAGGGGCGATCTACGCCCCAGAGACGCCGAAGAAGCTCTGTCAGGACTGCCACATGAAGGCCGAGAGCGCCGGCGCCGGCGAGCTCGCCGCGAAGCCGGGACCGAACGGCACCAAGGTCGTGCGCTCGCATCGCTTCCTCGCCGCGAATACCGCGCTCCCGACGTTCGCCGGCGATCACGCGACCGTGGCGCTGCAGCAGAGGGCGCTCGCGGGCGCCGTACGCGTCGACGTGATCTCGGTGCGCAAGGCGGTGGGCGGTCTCGGGAAGGCCGAGTCGCCGAGCGACGTGACGCTGACCTCGGGTGAGCGCGTCGCCGTCGACGTCGTGGTCGAGAACACCAACGTCGGGCACAAGTTCCCGACGGGCACCGTCGACTCGAACGAGGTGTGGCTCGAGCTCGAGGTGAAGGACGCGAAGGGGAAGGTCCTCGCGCGGAGCGGCGCTCTCGACGAGACCGGGAAGCTCGGCTCGGAGGCGCACCGCTTCGGGGTCCTCCAGCTCGACAACACCGGGATGCCGGCCGTCTTGCGCGACGCGCATCGCTTCGCCGCGGCGGGCTGGGACACCACGATCCCACCGAAGGACGCGCGCGTCATCCGCTTCGGGTTCGTCGCGCCCGAGACGTCCGCGGGTCCGCTGCGCATCTCCGCGCGCGTCCTCTATCGGAAGTTCAGCGCCGAGTACGCGCTCGTCGCGTGCAAGACCGAGGCGGCCAGCGCTCCGCCGATGAAGATCTGCCCCAAGCTCCCCGTGAGCGAGCTCGCGAAGGACGAGGTCACGCTCGGTGCGCCCGAGCTCTCCGAGAACAAGCCCGAGAAATGGCGCCGCCTCGACGCGTACGCGCGCGGCCTGCTCGCGGCCGTGCAAGAGGAGGTCGGCGATGCAGCGCCGATCCTCGCGAAGGTCATCGAGCTCGCGCCGGATCGCGCGCACGGCTTCATCGATCTCGCGCGCCTCGCGATCCGCGAAGGTCGCACCGCCGACGCCGACGGATTCCTCGACCACGCGGCGAAGCTCGATCCCGAGACGGCGGTGATCCCGTTCCTCCGCGGCATCTCGCGCTACGAGATCTATCGCCTCGGCGACGCGGTCGCACCGCTCCGGATCGCGGTCGGCCGCACACCGCACGCCGTGCATGCGGTCGAGCTCCTCGGCGAGGCACTGCAGCTCGCCGGCGACGACGCCGCGTCGATCCCGATCATCCAACAGGGGCTGCTCGTCGACCCGGAGTCCGCGCAGCTCCGTCACCTCGAGGCGCTCGCGTTCGACAAGCTCGGCCTGTCGATCGAAGCCGACATCGCGCGCACCGCGTACCTCGCCTACCGCCGCGACGACGACACGCCGAAGCTGCGATCGATCTGCAAGGCAAAGGTGCCCGGCTGCGCGCGCGAGGCGAATCCCCTGCACGTCCACGACCTCGAGCCGCCTCCCTGAAAACACGCCCGTGAGCGCCCGCGACCGGCCGGGAGCGGGTCGGAACCGGGCCCGGCCGGCCATCCGGAGTTGACGCGAGCGCGTGCCCGCCGGAAACAGACGATTCCGTGTCGATTCCTTCTGCCACGACCGTTCCGCCGGCGCAGCCCTTGGCGCCGGGGGCACGCCGCGGTCGGCGGATCGCGCAAACGCTCTTCTTCGCAAGCCTCGTGTGGATCATCGTCTCCGGTTCCGCGCAGATCCTCGCCGAGGGTCTCTTCGCGGGCCGGGTGCCCCGAGATGCGACCGCGTGTCGTGCCGAGATCGCGCTCCTCCGCGCGCGCCTGGCCGATGCGTCGCTCGCGTCTGCCTCTCTCGAGACCTCTGGCAGCGGCTCCCAAGCCCTGCAGGCTCCGAGCGAGGTCGCCGCCGTCACGGCCTTCCGTACGTCGCTCGGTGGTGAGGCCGGTCGAGCCTGGGACATCCGTGCCCAGGAGCTGATCGACGGCTGCCCGGCGACCGAGTCGTCGGCGGCGTATGCTCTCGCGCGACTCCGCGCCGCCCACGAGGCGATGGTCCGCATCGATGCGCAAGAGGTCGCGCCCGCCCGCGCGGCGCACCGCCGCGCACAGCTCTCGAACCCCGTCACGAGCCCGTCCCCATGAGTATCAAGACACCGACGCGCGACAGCACCAGCCCCTCCAACGGCAACGGCAACGTGACCGGCATGGAGGACGAGACGAAGGACGCGCCGAAGCCGACCTTCGACGTCCTGCCGCTGACCGCCGAGGTGAAGAAGGCCCTCGCCGAGATGGGGTACGAGCACCCCACCCCGGTGCAGATCGCCTGCTACGAGCCGGTCGTCCGCGGCAAGGACGTGAAGGTCCAAGCCCGCACCGGCACCGGCAAGACCACTGCGTTCGGTCTGCCGCTCATCGACCAGATCGTGCGCAAGAGCGGCGGCCTCCAGGCGCTCGTCCTCTGTCCGACCCGCGAGCTCGCGCTCCAGGTCGGCGCCGAGCTCGCGAAGATCGGGAAGTACAAGGGGCTGAAGATCGCCGCAGTGTACGGCGGCGCACCGATGGGCCGGCAGATCGCGGAGCTCGAGGACGGCGCGCAGATCGTCTGCGGCACCCCGGGTCGCGTGCTCGACCACTTGAAGCGCGGCACGATGGACGTGAAGGGCCTCCGCGCCCTCGTCCTCGACGAGGCCGACGAGATGCTGTCGATGGGCTTCGAGCGCGAGCTCAACGCCATCGTCGACAAGCTCCCGAAGGCGAAGCAGACGATGCTCTTCTCGGCGACCCTCACGGCCGACGTGAACCGCCTCATCCGCGAGATGAAGGAGCCGGAGACGATCCTCCTCTCGGGCGATCAGGTCGGTGCCCTCGAGCTCACGCACTATTTCTATCTCCAGGCCGGCGACAAGCTGCGCGACCTGATGCGCGTGATCGAGGTCGAAGATCCGCAGAGCGCGATCCTCTTCTGCAACACCAAGGACGAGACCGAGCGCGTCGCCAAGGAGCTGCGGAAGGGGGGCTACGCGGCCGACTACATCTCGGGCGACCTCGATCAGAAAGACCGCGAGAAGGTCATGGGCGCGACCCGCGAGGGCAAGCTGCGCTTCCTCGTCGCGACCGACGTCGCTGCCCGCGGCATCGACGTCCGCGGGGTCTCCCACGTCATCAACTACACCTGCCCCGAGGACGACAAGACCTACGTCCACCGCATCGGCCGCACCGGCCGCGCGGGCGCCTCGGGCATCGCGATCACCTTCGTCGACTGGGCGGACCTGCACCGCTGGAAGATGATCAACAAGACCCTCGAGCTGCCGTTCCCCGAGCCGCAGGAGACCTACTCGACCTC
>JBKJQC010001305.1:0-5126 GCA_046593995.1 Polyangiales bacterium | reverse complement strand
CTTGGCTCCGGCGATCGATCCGCTCGCGCGCGCACCGCACGACGTGCGGCGACCGCCGGACGCGCCGAGACCCTCGTATGCAGAGCCGGCGTGGTCCTGCGTTTACCGGTGAAAAACGGTGCGATTCCGAGCGGTTATGACTTCACGTTCAACGCAATTTCTCATGCATTCCGCGACTGCTGAACGGATGTCAAACGCCGCGCCTCGCCAGAGGGGGTCGGTTTCCATTCAATGGAACGACCGCGACCCTCGATGCGTCGATCGAGAAGCGAAGACATCTCGCGACGTTGCGTTCACGAAGTGGAGGTGCCGGTCGAGAGACGAGGCCTCCTCCTCACCTACTTCATGAAGTGGCTCCGGAGCCTCCCGAAGGTGAAGCACCTCCGGAGCCCCCGGAGGAAGCGCGACGTTCGAGATCGATCACGCTCGGGGTCGTGCTGCCGCCGAAGAGCGAGGCGGCGCCACGCGCGACGACGCGCTTGACGATCGCGAGGGCGCGATCGACGTCGGCCTCGGTGGTCCACGGGGGGAGCGAGAAGCGCACTGGTCCTTCGAGCCGCCAGTGATCTTCGTCGTGCTCGCGGAACATCGCCACCAACGTGGCGGACGGCTCGGGGACGCCGGCGTGGCAGGCGGCGCCTCCGGACGCGGCGAGCCCTTCGAGATCGAGCGCGGCGACGAGCTCGGCCGAGCTCCACTCGGGGAAGGACGCGTGCACGACGTGCGGCACGCGACGCGACCCCTCGCCGTTGATGGCGGCGTTCATCGCGCGGAGACCCGCCTCCAGTCGATCGCGGACGGGACCGACCGCGGCGTACTGCGCGACCGAGCTCTTCGCGTGGCGCGCGGCTACGCCGAACCCGGAGGCGAGCGCCGCGTCCTGGGTGCCGGGACGGAGACCGCGCTCCTGCGAGCCGCCGCGCAGCACAGGACGGAGCGGGTGACCGGCGCGCGTGGCGAGCGCTCCGATCCCCTTCGGTCCTCGAATCTTGTGCGAGGCGATCGAGATGGTGTCGGCGTGCGCGAGCCACGAGGTCCCGGGAGAGATCCGCCCGATGCCCTGGATCGCGTCGACGTGCACGACCGCGCCGTGGCGATGCGCGAGCGCGGCCACCTCCGCGAACGGCTGGATGACCCCGGTCTCGCCGTTGACGGCCTGGATCGCGACGAGTCGCACCCCGCCGCGCGCGAGCTGTCGCTCGACGTCCTCCAGATCGATGACACCGTTCCGCAGGACGTGCGCGCGACGGATCTCGACGCCGAGCTCTCCCAGGCGCATCGCGACCGCCATGATCGAGGCGTGCTCGATCGGCGCGAGGAGGATCGCGCCCTTCTCGTCGTTCACGTACGGGGAGCGGAGCGCGATGTTCGAGGCCTCGGTCCCGCCGCTCGTGAGCACCACGTCCGCCGAGCTCGCCGAGACGAGATCGGCGATCGCGACGCGCGCCTCCTCGAGCCGCGAGCGCGCCGCGCGCCCCTCGGCGTGGACGCTCGACGGGTTGCCCCACCCGGTCTCGTAGGCGGCGTTCATCGCAGCGATCGACTCCGGCAGCGGAGGGGTCGTGCTGTTCCAGTCGAAGTACAGTCGCCGTGAATCGCCCACCGAGGGGTCGTACCGCATTCGCGGCGAAGGTCGAAGCGAACGACCGACGCGCCCGGTCGATGACGCGCTCTGCACGTTTTTGGACGCGGTGCGGTGGACTCGTACGCAAAGGCGGCGCAAGGTCGAGAGCGTGCACGGCTTTCGCGTCGGCATCTCTGCCCTGAGCGTCCTCGTGCTCGTGGCCGCATCGTGCGGCAGCGAAGACGAGGCCTCGGCGGTACCGCGCCGGACGTGCGGGCTCGTCGCGTGGCATCGCCCAGCCATTCCCGTCGGGCCGACCAAGCCGGGCGCGCGCGTGGAGCTGCGCGCCGGCTGGGAGGACTTCGCGATCGCGCACCCGATGGCGGAGGCGGAGGACGGATGGCGCGCGCTCCGCCTCGCGCCGCCGCCCGGCGAGCAGAAGTACGTCATCGTCGACGACGGCGAGCTCGCGCTCGATCCGACGGTCCCGACGAGCGCGTTCGCGAAGTCTCGGGCGTGGGGCGGGCCCCCCGACGAGCTGCGCGAGGTCACGCTGGTCGACGTGGCGCGCTGCGACGCGCCGACGCTCCGCATCGACGAGGCACGCGGCAGCGCGACCGGCGCTGCGACGGTGACGGCTACATTTCTCGCGGTCTCCACGGGCGACGGCGAGAAGCTCGCGAGCGTGCGGGCGACGCTCGGCGACGGACGCGCGCTCGACGCGACGCTCGCGCCCGACCACGGGACGATCACGCTCGCGCTCCAGAGCGGCACCCTAGCCGCGGGGAAGCACCGCATCACGCTCCGCGCGCGCGATGTCGCCGGACGCGAGACCGACGCGGCGATCGCCACCGTCTGGATCGAGCCGAAGCCGTGGGACTGGCGCGACGCGGTGATCTATCAAGTCGTCGTCGATCGCTTTCGCGGCCGATCGGGCGAAGCCCTCGCGGCGCCGACACCGATCAGCGGCCGCGCGGGTGGACACATCGAAGGGGTCCAGAAGGCGATCGCGTCGGGCGAGCTCGAGGCCATGGGCGTCAACGCCCTCTGGCTCTCGCCGCTCTACGACAACCCGGACACGACGTTTCCCGGCGCCGACGGTCGGCCCTATTCGAGCTACCACGGCTACTGGCCCCGCGATCCGCGCGCGCTCGAGCCGACGGTGGCGGACGAGGCCTCGCTCGACGCGCTCGTTCGCGACGCGCACGCGCACGGGATCCGCGTCATCTTCGACGTCGTCCCGAACCACGTGCACGACGAGCACCCGTATCTGAAGACGCACCCCGATTGGTTCGATCAGAGCGGCTGCGTCTGCGGCGCGCAGAGCTGCGGCCCCACCGGGGCGCCTGCGAGCTTCCTCACCTGCTGGTTCACGCCGTACATGCCGGACGTCGACTGGCAGAGCGACGGCGCCGCGCGACAGTTCAGCGACGACGTCGCATGGTGGATCGATCGCTTCGACGGTGACGGCGTGCGCATCGACGCCGTCCCGCTGATGCCGCGCGCGGCCGTGCGCCGCATCGCGGACGTGATCCGTCGTCGCTGGGATCACGGCGATCACCGCACGCTCGTGCTCGGTGAGGTGTTCACCGGCTCGGATGGACACGACGCGTTGCGCTGGTTCCTCGGACCGTACGGGCTCGACTCCGTGTTCGACTTCCCGGTGATGTGGGCGCTGCGCGGCGCTCTCGCCGAGCGTGCTGCGTCCGTTCCGCAGGACATGCTCGACGTCGAGGCGGTGATCCGCGCGAGCGAGCAGACCTTCACCGACTCGGGTGGGATCATCGCGCGCATCGCCGGGAACCACGACGTGCCGCGCTTCATGTCGGTCGCGAGCGGGCACGCCGGCCGCGATGGTTGGGATCCCGCACCGCAGCCGACGGATCCTGCGCTCTACGCCCGGCTCGGCGTCGCGCTCGGCATCGTCTTCTCGTTGCCCGGCGCGCCGACGGTCTACTACGGCGACGAGGTCGGGCTCGCGGGCGGTGGCGATCCCGACTCGCGGCGCGTGATGCCGTCAGAGGGCGAGCTGAAGCCGCCGCAGCGCGATCTGCGCTCGCTCGTCCGCTCGCTCGGAAAGGCGCGCGGATGCCTCGGCGCGCTGCGACGCGGGACGTTGCGGACGCTCGCCGTCGACGCGGAGCGGCTCGTCCTCGCGCGCGAGGGGGGAAAAGGCGACCCCGTGATCGTGGTCGCGACGCGCTCGTCGAGCGCGCGCCTCGAAGCCCCGCTCCCCGGTGTCGCGAAAGGAGAGTGGATCGACGTCCTCTCGGGCGCCGCGCGGACGTTCGATCCGACGCGGAGCGCGTTCGAGGAGCCGTCCAACACGATCCGCTGGTACGTGCCGCGGGGCAGCGCGTGCCTCGCCCCCTGAGCCTACCCTGAGCCCGTGAGCGCCATTTCGCGGCCCGGTCTCGGCTACGCTCGAAGGATGCGTACCCGTTCGACCGCGCTCGCGCTCGTCACCGCCGCCGTCTTCGTGACGGGCGCGCCGTCCGGATGCGAGCCGCACCCGCGCGAGACCGCGACCGCTCCGCAGCCGACGGCCACCCAGCCTGCGGCCGCCGCAGCGACGCCGGCGCCCGCGGTCGCGACGACGCCGACGGCCGCGCCGACTGCGACCCCGGCTGCCACCCCGGCTGCCACCCCGAGCACGCCTCCGCTCCCACCGGTGCTCGCGCTCCCGACTGTGCCGCTCCTGCCCGAGCCCCCTGCTCTCCTCTCGTTCGAGCTCCCGTTCGCAGGCCTCGCCGGGATGTTCGGCGGCAAGCGACGTGAGGTCCTGCGCATCGAGCCGCGCTCCTCGTCGCTCTCCGTCACCGAGTCGATGATGCAGAAGCAGAGCCTCGCGCCGGGCGGCGGACCGCGCCTCGTCTTCCTCAACCACAAGGGCGGCATCTACTACCCGGGCGGTTCGAGTGCTTCGGCGAACAAGACGAACATCCTCAAGACCGTGACGCACATCCCCGTCTACGAGAAGGGGGACGCGTCGTGGACGAAGGTCTCGGCGTGCGTGCGTGGGCATTTCACGCGCTGGAACATCCAGTTCACCGAGACCGATCCCGGGACGTCGCACGAGCACGTCGAGATGGTGGTCGGCGGGCATCCATCGGCGGCCGGCATGGAGGGGAACGTCGGCGGCGTCGCGATGATGGTCGCCGACTGCAGCGTCGCGACCGACACCATCGGCTTCGTGTTCAGCAAGATCTACGGCAACAACGAGCTGCAGAGCGAGTGCGAGACGATCGCGCACGAGCTCGGGCACACGCTCGGGCTCGATCACGAGCTCCACTGCCCCGACCCGATGACGTATCTCGAGGGGTGCGGCGTGAAGTCGTTCAAGAGTGCTTCGGTCGCGTGCGGCGAGAGCAAGGCCCGCCCGTGCGCGTGCGGCCCGACGCAGAGCTCGGTCGCGGTGCTCGACAAGAACCTCGGTCTCGCGTCGTCGTCGTCCACACCGACGAACGTCCCCGATCCGGGCAAGACGATCATCCCCGGCATGCTCCCCTTGCCCTTCCCTACGAGCGCGCCGAGCACCCCGCCGAGCACGCCGCCGAGCACC
>JBKJQC010001294.1:0-6574 GCA_046593995.1 Polyangiales bacterium | reverse complement strand
TCCGTTCCTCGATGCGATCGCCGGCGAGACGCGGCTGGGTGCGCGCGGCAGCACTTCACGGACCTCCGTGCCTCCGCGCCTCCGTGTTCGATCCGAGCGTTCGAGAATCACGCTCGGTCATTTAGATCGGTCCTACGAGCACGCACGCGTGCAGAGTGAGGGCCGTCCTGTCGATGGCCGACGTCGCCGCCGCGCACTTCGTCGCGCGCGCGCGGCAACGCCGATAGCGCGCATTCGCGTCCCGGCACGCCGAGAAACTACGAGCTCGTGGCGCGCGAGCGGCACGCGCCGAGGTCGAGACGCACGCCGCGTGAGGCCATTCGTGCGCAGCGCGTGCGGCTGATTTCGACACTCCTCGGCACGTCGAATTTGCGGCCCGAGCTCGACCGCCGGTCGCAGTGCCTGCGGTGACGGGCGCCGATGCAGGAATGAGCCGGTACTGCACTTGCTCTGTCGCGGCGACGGGGAGGTAACCACTCTATGCCTTGGAGCCCGCGGGTCCCGCGCTTCGCCGCACGTGTGTTGAAAGACTCGTCACCGGAAGCGCGTTCGCCGGCCGATGACGCCGCAGAACCAGAGCCGGACGTCACGCTCGAGGTCGTCGCGATTCTCGACGCCGAAGACCTCGAGCTCATCGAGGAGCTACCGCCGGAGCGCCCGGCAAGGGACGACGCGCGCGACGAAGACGATCGGCGCGTGAGCGGCATCCGACGCCGAGTGGGCGACGGCACGCGACGGCACGTCGCGGTGACCGAGATCCTCCGTTCGCGTCGCGAGGAACCGACGCGCCGCGTATCGCTCGAGTCGTATCGGGTCGCGCTCGAAGAGGCCGCGGCTGCGCGGCGACGCTGACGAAACGTCAGGCGCGGCGGGGACCGAGGATCGCCGCGCGGCGCGGCCACCGCGCTTCGGGCATGCAGCGTGCTCCCTCGTGTTCATCGGGGAGGGCGGGCGATGTCACGTCTACGTTGGCTGGGGGTGGTCTCGATCCTCGCGATCGGCGTCGGGTGCGCGGCGGATCACGGCACCGACGAACCGAGCGCGACGACCGCCGATGCGGTACGCGGTGCCCACGTCGCCGATGAGCTGATCATCCAGTATCGGTCGGGTGCCACCCCCGAACGCAAGGCGGCAGCGCGTGCGCGGGCGTCCGCGACCGTGGTGGACACGCTCGACGGCGCCGGTTCGATCGAGGTGGTGCGACTCGACGGCATCTCGGTGACGGACGCGATCGCTCGGTTGGCACGCGATCCCGCGGTGCAGCTCGCCGAGCCGAACTACGTATACGAGCACCAGCTCGTCTCGAACGACCCGAGCCTCGGCTCGCTGTGGGGTCTGTCGCAGAGCAGCGACGTCGACATCGACGCGCCCGAGGCATGGTCGCTCGCCACCGGATCGCCGAACGTGTTCGTCGGCGTCATCGACGAGGGCATCGACTACCGTCACGACGATCTCGCGGGTGTCGTGATCAATCCCGGTGAGGACGCCGATCACGATGGGGTGATCACCGAAGCCGATTTCAACGGCGTCGACGACGACGGTAACGGAAAGGTCGACGACGTACGAGGCTGGGACTTCGTCTCCGGCGACAACTCCATCTACGACGGCAAGGCGGGCAACACCTCGGTCGACGCGCACGGCACGCACGTCGCGGGGACGATCGGCGCGATCGGCAACAACGGCAAGGGCGTCGTAGGCGTGAGCTGGTCAGTGCGGATCGTGTCGGCGAAGTTCCTCGGGCGCCGCGGTGGGACCACGGCCAACGCGATCAAGGCGGTCGACTACCTGACCGATCTCAAGAAGAACCGCGGCGTGAACATCATCGCGACCAACAACTCCTGGGGTGGCGGCGGCTACTCGCAGCTCCTGAAGGACGCCATCGATCGCGCGGACGCCGAGGGCATCCTGTTCATCGCCGCGGCGGGGAACAGCGGCGTGAACATCGACAGCTCTCCGACGTACCCGGCCGCGTACAGCAGTGCGAACATCATCGCGGTCGCCGCGATCGATCGCTACGACGCGCTCGCCTCGTGGTCGAACTACGGAGTCACCCGCGTCGACGTCGGCGCGCCGGGCGTCGGGATCCTCAGCACGACCCCGAACAACACGTACAGCTCCTACAGCGGGACCTCGATGGCCACGCCGCATGTCACCGGCCTGTGCGCACTGCTCGCGAGCCACGCCGGCATGACCGGAGCGAACGCGAAGTCCCGCATCCTCGAGAAGGTCGTCTCGACGACGGCGCTCACCGGCAAGACGCTCACCGGCGGACGGATCAACGCCTACCGCGCGCTCGCCAACGCCACCACGGACCCCTGAACACAGCCTCGGGTCGCGCGCGTCAGTTCACATCGACGATCCGCCGCAGCCAGGGTAAGTGCGCATCGTGCCTCCGAAGCTCAGTCGCCTCGCCTCGCTGCTGCGTGCGGCGCTCGGGTCGCGGCTCCCTCGCACCGATGGGACGCTCGCCGTCGCCGGACTGCGCGCGCCGGTGACGATCCGGCGCGACGAGCACGGCGTCGCGTACGTCGAGGCGACGTGCGACGAGGACGCGTTCTACGGGATGGGGTTCTGTCAGGGGCAGGATCGCGCGTTCCAGATCGAGCTCTACGTGCGTGTCGCGCGGGGCACGCTCTCCGAGATCATCGGCCCTGAGATGGTCGCGGTCGATCGCCTCAGTCGCCGCATCGGTCTCACGCACATCGCGCGTGCGCAGCTCGCGCTCGCGGCGCCGAACGTGCGGATGCAGTTCGACTCGTTCGCGCGCGGACTGAACGACGGCATGCGCCGCGGCGGGAGGCTCGCGCACGAGTTCGCGCTGCTCCGCGCCGAGCCGACGGTGTTCGAGCCCGCGGACATCCTCGCCATCCTGCAGTTCTTCGCCTTCGCTCTGAGCTCCAACTGGGACGCCGAGCTCGCGCGCCTTCGCTTGCTCCACGAGGACGGCGACGCCGCGCTCGCCGCGCTCGAAGCCTCGGACGTCTCGCCGACCGTCGACCACCTCGCGGTCGACGTCGCCGTGCTCCGCGCCGCCGAACAGCTCCTCGGCGACGCCATGAATCTGGCCGCCGTCGCGGGCTTCGGTGGCGCTTCGAATCAATGGGCGCTCGCGCCCTCGCGCACCGCCACCGGGAGACCGATCCTCGCGTCCGATCCGCACCTCGGCCCGACGTTGCCGGCGCCGTGGTACCTGATGCACATCCGCACGCCGACCTGGGCGCTGAGCGGCGCGTGCCTACCGTCGCAGCCGATCGTCAGCTTCGGACACAACGAGCACGTCGCGTGGTCGCTGACCGCGGGCCACGCCGACAACACCGACCTGTTCCTCGAGCGCATCGGGCCGGACGGCCGGAGCGCGCTCGACGGTGAGGACTTCCGACCGTGCACCGTACGCGACGAGATCATCCGCGTGAAGGGCGCGCCCGACGTCCACGAGCGCGTCCTCGTCACCCGCCACGGTCCGATTGTCAGCACCCTCGGCGCCGGACCGAACCCGATGGCGCTCTCGATGCGCGGCACGTGGATGGCCGCGCGGCAGCTCACGGGATATGACCTTTATCTCGCGCGCAATGTCGACGAAGCGCGGACCGCGTATGCGTCGTATCCGTCGGTATCCGAGAACCGCGTGATGGCCGATGTCGGCGGCAACATCCTCTCGCAGATGGTCGGTGACGTCCCCGTGCGGCGACGTGGCAACGGGATGATCCCGATGCCCGGTTGGGATCCGAGCGTCGGTTGGGAGGACGCGCCGCTGCCGTTCGATGCGCTGCCGAACGCGAAGAACCCGAGCCTCGGCTTCCTCGCCTCGGCGAACAATCGTCCGCTCCACGCGCACGGCACCGCGTTCCTCGGGAACGACTGGCTCGACGGCTACCGATACGCACGCATCGTCGAATGCCTCTCCGCCCGGAGCGACTGGGACGTCGCCGCGACGCAACGACTGCAGCTCGATCAGACGTCGCCGGTGTGGCCGACGATCCGCGGACCGGTGCTCGAGGCCCTCCGCGGGACCGAGTGTGACGTCGGGCTCCGTCTGCTCGAGGAGTGGGATGGCGTCGTCTCCGCCACGTCGTCCGGAGCGGCGGTGTTCGAGCTCTTCTTCGCCGAGATGATGTGGCGATCCGCAGCGGCCAAGGCGCCGCGCGCGTGGCGCTCGGCGCTCGGCGACGGCGTCAACGCGATCATGCCGCACGGGATGATGGGTCTCCGTCGGGCAGGGCACCTCGCGAAGAACCTGATCGAACGACCGAGCGGTTGGTTCTCGTCGGGTTGGGCCACGGAGATGCAGCGCGCGCTCGTCTCGGCGGTGCGTCGCCTGCGCGACGTGGCCGGTGACGACGCTCACGACGGAGGCGGGGCGTGGGCGTGGGGGAGGGTGCGCCCGCTGGTGCTCGTGCATCCGGTGGGCTCGAAGCCGCCGATGAACCGCGTCTTCAACATCGGCCCACTCCCCTGCGGCGGCGACGCGACGACGATCCCGCAGGCCTCGATCCCGTTCACCGATCCGCTCTCGAACCCGATCGGCGTCGCGAACCTGCGCGCGGTGATCGACGTCGGGAACTGGGAAGGGAGCCGCTACGTGCTCGCGGGGGGCCAATCGGGCAACCCGTTGTCACCGCACTATCGCGATCAGATCGATCGCTGGCAGCGCGGCGACGGCGTCCCGATCGCCTGGAGTCGCGCCTCGGTGGAGGCCGGGGCGCGCGCGACGCTCAAGCTCCTCCCGTCCTGAGCGTTTGCTCCGGGTTTCTCGCTTGATCCAGGCTCGCCTTGCGGGGAGCTGACGACCTCATCGGCGCGTGCGCCGTCGACCCGGGGGCCAGGTCGGTCGCGGCCTCTGTTGGCGCGCATGAAACAGGCGGAGCAGCCAGACCTCGGACTTGCGGCTCGTCGAATCGAATGAGTACCAGATCACGTACGGTACCCGGCGAAGGATCATTCGTCGCAGTTCGGCCGTCCCTTCACTGGCTTCGAGCGCACCTCGACCCGGCTGCTCCGCGAGGAGCGCCGACGCCTCCGCGAGCCCCTTCTCCAGTCCCTCGATCCAGCTCTCTTCGTCGAGATCGACCAACCACCTCAGGTGGGCGCGGAGATCAGTGCGGAAGGCTGCGTGGATACGTACCGTCCGTTTCACCCTGCGCGCCGCTTGCGCAACCGACGGCGCGCCGCCTCGAATTCCTTGTCGACGTCTTCGGGCGTCGCTTCCGCTGCCTCGCCGCGACGCACTTCGTCCCACCCGCTCCACGCCTGCGCGCGCTGCCATTGGTCGGCTGCTGACAGCTCCGCCGCTTCGTCGAGCTCTCGGACACGCTCCGCGACGAGCACCCGCACTGCCGTCGACAATGGCAGCCCACGGCGCTTCGCTTCGAGCGCGAGACGCCGGCGTAGCTCGGGGGGAAGGGCGACCGAGAGCGGACCCGACATAGTGGAATCCACTAGCATCGCCCACGGCGAGCGTCGAACGGGAGCCTTACGGGCAGCCGCCCGTTCCCGACGCCGGTGCGGGGGGCGCGGCGAGCATGGTCGGGCAGTTGAAGTCGAAGAGATCGAGCAGCGCGTCGGAGTTCGCGTCGCGCGCGGTGAGCGCGGGTAGATCGTGGAGCAGCTCGATGAGGCGCGTGATCGACGTGTGCTCGTGCGTCTTGTGCGAGACGAAGTGGGGGCGCGCGTAGGGTGAGACCACCATCAGCGGCACGCGGAAGCCGAGTCGATTGAACTCCGGTTCGCTGGCGCTCGGGATGCAGGCCTTCGGCGGCGGGACGTGATCGAAGAAGCCACCCCCCTCGTCGTAGGTGTAGATGAGCGCGATCTTCGGCCACAGCGGGCTCTTGCGAACGGCCTCGTAGATGCGGCGCGAGAACGCCTCGCCGCCCTGGATGTCGTTTGTCGGGTGCTCGTCCTGCGCACCGGTCGGGCCGATCACGGAGACCTGCGGCAGCGTGCCGTCCGCGAGCGCCGCGTAGAAGCCGGCCATCCGAGCGTAGTGCGGATCGGTCTCGTCGAGGTTGATGCAATCTGCGCGCGTCGAGCCGTCACCGTAGATGCCCCACTTCACCTTCGCGGTGGTCATCGCGTCGAAGACCGTCGGCACGTTGATCTTGCGCTCGAACGTGTTCGTCACACCGTCCGAGGTCGCCGCGTAGAAGTAGTCGCGATTGGGCCACGTCGGCCCGATCACCGACGCGAAGTAGCGATCGGAGATCGCCCAGGTCTTGGCGAGGAAGTTGTAGAACGGCAGATCGGACTTGTCGTAGTAGGCCATCGCGTAGTGACCATTGCTCGACGTCGAGTCGGACGCGGTCACGAAGCCGTCCATCGCGCCGGCGTTCCACTTGTTGTGCATCGCGGTCCACCCGTGGGGCGGATCGGGCGAGATGCACGTCGTCGACGCGTGGTACGGCTTCACGGCGACGCCGTTGCGGTCCTTGTTCGAATACGTGGTCGAAAAGCCCTCGGCCTCGGGCTGCCCCTCGCTCGCGAGCTTGCCGAAGTAGTGATCGAACGTGCGGTTCTCGTTCATCACCACGATGAGGTGCTTGATCGGGATCGCGGCGCGCATCTCGGCGGTGATCCC
>JBKJQC010000986.1:0-2845 GCA_046593995.1 Polyangiales bacterium | reverse complement strand
GCTCGTTCCTGACGCGGAGAAGACCACGCAAGCCAACCGCCGCCGGCTATCCCGGCGGCGGTCAGGCGATCTCGCTCAGAGCTGCTCGGTGCTCGCGAGCGGGCCGCCGCCCAGATGACCGCCGGTGACGAGCACGCGGCCGTACGCGATCGACATGCCGTGTCGCGCGCGCTGCACCACGAGGCTCGGCCCCTCGGTCCACGACGACGTGGCCGGATCGAAAGACTCGGTGAACCCGAGCGCATTGCCACCGCCGGTACTGAAATCGTAGCCGCCCACGGCAAGAACCTTCCCTCCGACGAGCGCAGACGTCGCCGCGCGGCGGCCGCGGCTCATGTTCCCTGCGCCCGTCCATGTGTTGGTGACCGCGTCGTAGATCTCGGAGCTTCGGTTGGCTCCCACTCCGCCGAAGACGAGCACGCGGCCGTTCGGGAGCAACGCCGCGCCGTGTTGGTAGCGGCCGACGGCCATCGACGGGCCGGCGGTGAGCGTGAACGAGCTCGGGTCGAAGAGCTCAGAGGTCTGGCCTGCCAGCCGCAGTCCGTCGCCGGGTCCGCCGGCGAGCAGCACGCGGCCATTGGGGAGCAGCGTCGCGGTCGCGTCGGCGCGCGGGAAGAGCGTGCTCGGCCCCATCGACCAGAAATTGCCGACCGGATCGTAGATCTGAACGGTCATGACCGGCGCGTCCGACGCGTCGTAGCCGCCGAAGAGCGCCACCTTTCCGGAAGGGAGGACGACCTTTGCGCTGTTCGTCACGAGGACGGGCATCGACGGACCGGCGGTCCAGGTCATCGTCGTCGCGTCGAACACCGTCGTGGGGCCGGCGAGCGTCGTGCCGAAGCGGCCACCGACGACGAGCACGCGGCCGTTGGGGAGGAGGAGCGCCTCCGGATCGGTGCGCGCTCCGGGGACCGGCTCCGCAGGACCGAAGGTCCACGAGGTGCCGTCGAAGAGCATCGGGCGTGTGTCGCTCGGCGACCCGTGCACGAAGACCCGACCATCGTTCAGCGTGAGCTGCGCGTGACCCGAGGACGCCCGCGGCATCACGGGGCCAAGCGACCATCCGCCACAGGTCTCACCCGCGACGGGCGGTGCGGCCGTGCAGGAGCCGAGGGTGCCGGTCTGGTTGCACGCGACGCAGGCACCGGTGCACACGCTGTTGCAGCAGACGCCGTCCGCGCAGAACGCGCTCAGGCACTCGGTGCTCGCCGAGCACGCTGCGCCGAGCACCTTCTGGCTCGTACAGACGCCGCCGACGCAGGGCATTCCCGCAGGACACTGCGCGTTCGAGGTGCACAGCGTCCCGGCTTCGGGCGCGGCACCCGCGTCGTCGTCCTGGAAGTCGACGTTCACCGACGCCTTTCCGTTGCGCTTCATGGCGAGCGTGACCGACACCGTCGAGCTGGTGCTCACGTTGGCGAGGACCGGCTCCGAGATCCACCCGGCGACCGTCGTCGGCAGCACGGAGGCGCACGCACCGGCGAATGCATACCCGCGGAACGACACGGTGCCGACTGCCAGCGAGGCGAGCTGCAGCACGCTGGAGTTGCCCGGCGCCACATCGAAGTCGCGCACCGTCGATCGTGCCCCCTGGGCGTCGATGCGGATGCACCCGACGTCGCTCGGAACGCTCGTGATCGCGATGGACGCGGACCCCACCGACTCTTCGTCGCGGTCGTGCGACGCCGAAGAACAGGCGGCGAAGGTGAAAAGGGATACAACCGATAGAATGGCAATCTTCTTCACGATGGGCTCCTCACGCGGCGCAGCGAGCTCTCGAGAGCGACGCATGCCGCAGGGCGAACGGACGACCACGCTGCCGCCTCTCTCCCGAATGGCGGAGAAGTGGCGCGTGCGGCCGCTGAGTCGACGCGGCGCGCGCCTCGATACGCGAAGCTGTGCCCCGACAGTGAGCCAATCGGGTGAATTGCGGCAGAGGCTTGCGCTGTCACAGACCCGTACGCGACGACACCGGTGCCGCAGCGTGGGGCCATCGCGATCACGAAGCCGAGGGGGCCGAAGCGCGTGCCGGCCGACCCTGTTCGAGTCTCGGAGCCCGGTTCGGGTGACTCGCCGGAGGGCGCCGGGAAGCGGGGGCGAGGCGGCAAGCCCGGCGGTCGCACGCGGCGGTGAGGCCGAGAGAAGCCGGCCGCCACCAGTCAGGCTCGCTGCCTGCGGCGGCCCTCGTACGGTGCTTCAACGGGGCCGTCCCCTGAGGAGCGGATCGGCGCGGTACAACGTCGCGCCCGTGTGTCGCAGGCCGTGGCTTCAACGGGGCCCGCTCCCCCTAAGGAGCGGATTGCGGGAGGTCTCCGTACGTTCTTACGGACAGGAGCTTCAACGGGGCCGCTCCCGGCGAGGAGCGGATCGATCCGCGGGGTCCTTGGGGAGCGGATCAGCGCGTACAACGTTGCGCCGGTGTGCCGCAAGCCGTGGCTTCTAACGGGGTGGGGCCGCTCCCTGTGGGGAGCGGATCGGCCCATCGCGACACCGAAGCGCCCGGTAGCGTACGCAGTGCTTCAACGGGGCCGCTCCTTGAGGAGCGGGATCGCTCAAGACCGAGAGCGACGGAGTCATCCACCAGCTGCTTCAACGGGCCGCTCCCCATGAGGAGCGGATAGCCGAACGACCGGCCGGCCGATTTCCGGGCGTTCGACTAGCTTCAACGAGGCCGCTCCCCGTGAGGAGCGGGTTCGATCGAGAGCATGCCCTCGATGTCAATCTCGTAGGCGCTTCAACGGGGCTGGAACCGTTCGGGCCTGGGGAAACAATTCCTCCGGCATGCTCGGACTCGGCACCGCCGATCCGCAGCCGACGCCGGGCGTCGTCGCGAGCCTGAAGGACG
>JBKJQC010000878.1:0-9286 GCA_046593995.1 Polyangiales bacterium | reverse complement strand
CGCCTCAAGGTGACCGAGGCGTTCCGCGAGTCCGGCAACCGGCCGGAGTGGATGATGCTGACGGTGATCCCGGTCCTCCCGCCGGATCTCCGCCCCCTCGTTCCGCTCGACGGCGGCCGCTTCGCGACCAGCGCTCTCAACGATCTCTACCGCCGCGTCATCAACCGCAACAACCGCCTCCAGCGGTTGCTCGAGCTGAACGCGCCCGAGATCATCATCCGCAACGAGCGCCGCATGTTGCAGGAGGCGGTCGACGCCCTCTTCGACAACGGTCGTCGCGGCAAGACGATCACCGGTCCGAACAAGCGCCCGCTCAAGTCCCTCAGCGACATGCTGAAGGGGAAGCAGGGGCGGTTCCGTCAGAACCTCCTCGGCAAGCGCGTCGACTACTCGGGCCGCTCGGTCATCGTCGTCGGCCCGACGCTGAAGCTGCACCAGTGCGGTCTTCCCAAGAAGATGGCGCTCGAGCTCTTCAAGCCGTTCATCTACAACAAGCTCGAAGAGCGCGGCTACGTCAACACCATCAAGTCTGCGAAGAAGATGGTGGAGAAGGAGAAGCCCGAAGTCTGGGACATCCTCGAAGACGTCATCAGGGAGCACCCGGTTCTCCTGAACCGCGCCCCGACGCTCCACCGCCTCGGCATCCAGGCGTTCGAGCCGGTCCTCATCGAGGGCAAGGCGATCCAGCTGCACCCGCTCGTCTGTGCGGCGTTCAACGCCGACTTCGACGGTGACCAGATGGCCGTCCACGTCCCGCTGTCGGTCGAGGCCCAGATGGAGGCGCGCGTGCTCATGATGAGCACGAACAACATCCTCCTCCCGGCCTCCGGCAAGCCGATCATCAACCCGACGCAGGACATCGTCCTCGGCCTCTACTACGCGACCCGCGCGAAGAAGTACGGCAAGGGCTGCTACCGCGAGGACTCCTTCGCCACGAAGGGGTTCAACCGCGGCATCTTCTCGAGCCCGAGCGAAGTGCGCATGGCGTACGACGCCGGAGAGCTCGATCTGCACTCGGACATCCGCGTCCGCGTGAGCGACATCGATCCCGAGGGGAACGAGCGCACCCGCATCCTGCCGACCACGGTCGGCCGCGTGCTCGTCGCCGAGATCCTCCCGGAGGGCCTGAAGTTCGACCACGTCAACAAGACGCTCGACAAGAAGGCGCTCTCGCAGCTGATCGACGCCTGCTACCGCCAGTTCCGCAACAAGGCGACCGTCCTCCTCGCGGACCGTCTGCGCTCCTTCGGGTTCGAGTACGCCATGAAGGGCGGCATCTCGATCGCGATGAAGCACATGATCATCCCGAAGGAGAAGAAGATCTATCTCGACGACGCTCAAGGGGAGGTCGAGAAGGTCCTCGAGCAGTACCAAGAGGGTCTGATCACCGACGGCGAGCGCTACAACAAGATCGTCGACATCTGGGCCGGCGTCGCCGACAAGGTGACGCAGGCGATGATGAAGGAGATCGGCACCGAGAAGGTGATCGATCCCGAGACCGGCAAGGAGGACACGCAGCCGTCCTTCAACCCGATCTACGTCATGGCCGACTCCGGTGCGCGCGGAAGCACGCAGCAGATTCGCCAGCTGGCCGCGATGCGAGGCCTGATGGCCAAGCCGAGCGGAGAGATCATCGAGACGCCGATCACCGCGAACTTCCGCGAAGGCCTCTCGGTGCTCCAGTACTTCATCTCGACGCACGGCGCCCGTAAGGGTCTCGCCGACACCGCGCTCAAGACGGCGAACTCCGGGTACCTCACGCGCCGTCTCGTCGACGTCGCGCAGGACGCGGTCATCACCGAGTTCGACTGCGGCACCATCGACGGCATCCGCGTCGCGAAGCTCGAAGAGGGCGGCGAGACCATCCAGCCGCTCGCCGACCGCATCCTCGGCCGCGTGACCCTCGACGACATCGTCGACCCGATCACGGCTGACCTGCTCATCGCGGCGAACACGGAGCTCGAGGAAGCGTCGGTCCGTCGCATCGACGAGGCGGGAATCGAGGAGGTGACCATCCGGTCGGTCCTCACCTGCAACGCGAAGCGCGGCATCTGCGCGATGTGCTACGGGCGAGACCTCGCCCGCGGCTTCCGGGTCAACATCGGTGAGGCGTGCGGCATCATCGCCGCCCAGTCCATCGGCGAGCCCGGTACGCAGCTCACCATGCGCACGTTCCACATCGGTGGCGCGGCCGCCCGCGGCAAGATCGAGCAGTCAGCGCTCGAAGTTCGCACGGAAGGCAAGGTCGTCATCCGCAACGCGAACCTCGCGGACCGCCCGAACAACCGCAAGGTCGTGATGAACCGCCACGCCGAGCTCGTCGTCGTCGACGACACCGGTCGTGAGCGTGAGCACCACCGCCTCGTGTACGGCGCGCTCCTCTTCAAGCAGGAGGGCACGTACGTGAAGCCGGGCGAGACGGTCGCCGAATGGGACCCCTTCTCGCTTCCCACGCTCACCGAAGTCGCCGGCGTCATCAAGTTCGTCGACCTCGTCGAGTCCGTGACCATGGTCGAGAAGGTCAACGAGGTCACCGGCCTCTCGCGCAAGGTCATCATCGAGTCGCGCTCCGCGGATCTCCGCCCCGCGATCGCGATCCTCGACCCCGAGACCAACCAGGTGAAGAAGCTCGCCAACGGCATGCGCGACGCGATCTATCTCCTCCCCGTCGGATTCAACATCCACGCGACCGAGGGTGAGACCGCCCGAGCCGGCGACATGATCGGCAAGATGCCCCGCGCGACCACCAAGACGCAGGACATCACCGGCGGTCTCCCGCGCGTCGCCGAGCTCTTCGAGGCCCGCAAGCCGAAGGACCACGCGATCATCACCGAGATCGACGGCGAGGTCTCCTTCGGCAAGGACACCAAGGGCAAGCGCAAGGTGCTGATCACCCCGATCAACGCCGACAGCACGCTCGACCAGGACAACGCTCGCGAGTACCTGATCCCCAAGGGCAAGCACATCCAGGTGCAGAACGGCGACCACGTCCGCGCGGGCGATCCGCTCATGGACGGGCCGGCGAACCCGCACGACGTGCTCCGCGTGAAGGGCGAGAAGGAGCTCGCTGCGTATCTCGTGAACGAGATCCAGCAGGTCTACCGCCTCCAGGGCGTGACCATCAACGACAAGCACATCGAAGTGATCGTCCGTCAGATGCTCCGCCGCGTGCGGATCAAGGACCCGGGCGACACCACGTTCCTCGTCGACGAGCAGGTCGAGAAGTACGTGTTCGAGCGCGAGAACGAGAAGGTCTCGGCGCGCGGCGGTGTCCCGTCGACCGGCGAGCCCCTCCTCCTCGGCATCACCAAGGCGTCCCTCTCGACCGAGTCCTTCATCAGCGCGTCCTCCTTCCAGGAGACGACGAAGGTGCTCACCGAGGCGGCCATCCAGGGGAAGACCGACGACCTCAAGGGCCTCAAAGAGAACGTCATCATGGGTCGGCTCATCCCGGCAGGTACCGGTCTCCCGGCCTACCGCCGCCTGCGCATGATCGTCGAAGGCGAGAGCGACGCGCCGGCCCACGTGCCGGAGGATCGCCTCGAGTACCAGGTCGCGAACGAAGAGGAGTGATCCTCTCGGTCACATGACGGCGGAGTCGCCCTCGTTCTCGGAAGAGAGCGGGGGCGATCCGCTTTGTTCGCGCTACTTGCGTGCTGCCTTGCGCCGCTGCGTATCGATCGCGATGGGGACCGTCCTCGCGAGCTTCGCCGGCTGGATCAGCATCCGGAGTCGGTCCAACGTTCGGGTGCGTCTTTCGACGTAGTCGCTGACGAGCTCACCGAGCAGTGCGACGGCACGGCGCTCGAGCGGCGCAGTCGCTCGGCGCCCGGCACGACGAGAGCAGCAGCAGCGCGACCACAGCGTGCCGAAGCATCCCGACAGTATGGCGTTGATTCCGTCGCGCGGTAGTCGGAGGATCCGCGCATGGGAAAGGCCCCGCAGCACCCGTCGTACGAGGACGACCCCGAGGAGGAGGTGCCGGCGCTCGCTCCCGAGCTCGAACCGCTCGCCGACGAGATCGCCGCGGCGCTCGCGGCGCACGAGGAGCGACAAGCCGCGCTCACCGAAGAAGAGGAGACGCGTGAGCTCGCGGACGTGACGCGCGATGCGGACCTCGCGCGCCGCCTGCTGGCCGCTGTGGAGGGCCGGCTCGAGCAGCTCGACGCGATCGAGTACTCCCGCGACCTGGTGATCGACGACTGGATCGTCGACATCCCCTTCGATCTCCTCGAGTGCGGTGAGCGCGATGCCGCCGTGGAGCTCGCTGCAGCCCTCGACGCGCGACTGTCCGAGGCGCGGCCATCGTTCCGCGAGACCCACGCGCGGATCCTCGCGCGTGCCGGACGAACCGACGAGGCACGCGCGATGGTGGAGCTGATGCTCACGACCGCGCGCACCGACGACGACCTCGACACGCTCTACCAGGTGGCGGAGCTGTGCGCCCTCCTCCAGGACGACGAGCGCGCGGAGCAGCTGACACGCGAGATCCTCGAACGAGGTCGCGAGCTCGACATCGCGACGAAGCTCGCCGCGCAGGACACCCTCGTCGAGCTGCTCCGCAAGCGCGGGGCCGTCGACGAGGCGGATGGGCTCGCAGAGCGCTTCGGCGCGCACGAACCTATCGACGATTCGAACGACGACTTTCCCGAGTTCGACGAGGCACAGATGATCGCAGCTGCGGAGGCGCTCATCGGCAAGCGCTCGATCGTCGACACGCTCGTTCGCGCGCCCGCGGTCTCGCAGCCGGTGGTCGTCGCCGCAAAGCCGGGACGCAACGATCCTTGCTCGTGTGGGAGCGGCAAGAAGTTCAAGAAGTGCTGCGGCTGATTCACGGGCCCGTGCGACTCAGTAGATCTTGGGGTCGCAGCCGCTCAGCAGCGTCAGCGTCGCGGCCGCATCGGCCTTCACGCGCGAGCACGCCGCGGGGCAGAGCGACACGCGGCGGGTCGCTTCGTCGAGGAGGAACTTGCCGTCCGTGCACTCCGACACGTCCTTCGCGCGGAGGAAGACTTCTTCCTTGCCGGCACCGCTCTTGTAGCGGAGCGCCACGGTCGCGAGGTTCAGCGTCTCTCCCGCAGGCGGTGTCGGCACGAGGAGGTCGCACGGCACAGAGGCCGCCTCGATCGCCATCTTCGCGATGCGATCGAACACGCCGCCGAACAAGTCGGCTCGGCAGAGCGGGAAGCGGAAGCCGCCGTTGCGACGCGCGAGCTCCTCGAGCGCTGGCGGGTTCGCGTAGTTGCCGCCGCACGTCGCGCCGACGACGGGCTCGCTGGGCAGGTACGGAGTCTCCGGGGGCGTCTTCGGCGTGATCCCGACGAACACGTGGTGGGTGAACTTGCGCG
The DNA here is from genome assembly GCA_046593995.1 of Polyangiales bacterium. Taxonomy (GTDB): domain Bacteria; phylum Myxococcota_A; class Polyangia; order Polyangiales; family JADJMO01; genus JALHOE01. The sequence continues at coordinate 3,938 of JBKJQC010000878.1, read as the reverse complement.
CCGCGGTCGTGCCGAAGAGCGTCGGTGAGCGGGTGAGGATCACGTCGTCGAACTGTCCGGTGTAGCCGGTGATCGCGGCGCCGGTGCCGCTCGTCGCGTCGGTGAACTGCACGAAGACCTTCATCGCGTCGGCACGCAATGCGGGCGTCCACGCGTCGAAGGTGTCGAGCACCGGCTTGAACATCGCGTCGTTCCCGGAGCCGAGACCGACGTTGTTGTACGTGACCTTCCCGGCGAGCCCGGGGAGGGGCCAGGCGCCGTGCCAGATGATCTTGTAGTCGATGCCCGCCGTGGCGAGCGCCGTCTTGACCTCGTTCTGCATCGCGTTCGCGACCGCATCGCGCGTGTTGCCCATCGACGACGACTCGTCCGGGAGCACGATGAAGTCGATCGGCCGCTTGACGACGGTCCCCTTGTTCTCGACCGCGACGCACGTGACGTCCGCAGGCGCGCTGTCCCTGTTGCCGATGTCGAACGTGGAATTGCCGACATCGGAGCCAGCGTCGCCACCTGCCTCGCCGCTCGCGTCGACGACGCCGGTCTCGGCGCTCGGCAGATCTGCGGGCGTCTCTCCCCCGTCGGCGCTGCATGCGCTCGCGCCGACGAGGAGCAGCGCGCAGAGGACCGGCGACGAGTTCTTCATCCGAGCCCGCTCAGCGTAACCCGTCGACCGCTCGAGGACACTGACGCGCCGGGCCGACGTCGTATGATGACCGCACGTTGCGTTTCGCCTGGGTGGTCGTCCTCTGTGCGTGCACCCGCGAGCAGCACGTCGAACGCTCCGCACCTCCGTCGTCGGACGCGGTGATCTCCGACGCGGCCGTCGACGTCGCGCCCGAGTCCCAAGCCGACGCCGGACCGCGGAGAGTGCACACGAAGTACGGCCACCTCTTCGAGCCGCCTGGGCAGCGCGCAGGAACGGACGCCGGCGCCCGCGCGCTCATCGTCTACATGCACGGGATGGGCGCGAGCCCCGAGGACTCGTGTCGCTACTTCGAGCCGGCGGCGATCGCGAACGACGCGATCCTCGTGTGCCCGAAGGGGAACGCGCGCGCGTCGGAGGGGGGCGCCTGGATCGGCAACCTCGACGACAAGCGCTACTCGCTCGATCAGATGATGAAAGACCGGCCGTCCGGCGCGACGCTGATGGGATTCTCGATCGGCGCGCGCTTCGCGATGCAGCTCGCCCGAGCCGAGCCCGGAAAATGGACGTCGCTGATCCTGATGAACCAGATCATGGAGGTGCGGCGCGCCGATCTGGAAAAGGCCGGGGTCCGACGCGTGGTGCTCTGCGCGGGCGACTTCGATGCGAGCTACGCGCCGCTCTACGCGGAGAAGCAGGCGCTCGCGAAGTCAGGATTCCCCGTGCGATTCGTCTCGCTCGGTCCGGTGGGGCACCGGTTCTCGAAGGACATGGAGGCGCTGATGGTCGACGCGATCACCTGGGCGCGCTCGTCGTCGCCCGACTGACGCCTACAGGCATGCGACGGACGCGACGTCGCCGAGGACGCTGCAGTGATGACCCCCGAGGCAGGCGTCGTAGATCGGCTTCAAGCAATCGCAGCTCGGACCGGTCGCGCACGATGCGGGTAGCTTCACGCAGCTGCCCGCGGCCGAGAAGTCCTTCATGTCGCAATAGAGTCCCTTGTCACAGCCGACGAGGTCCGAGCAACTCTGCCCTTCGGTCCGGAGCGCGGCCGAGCCGCAGCCGACCGAGTAGCTGCCGGAGATTCCCATGCATCGCGTGCCGGTAGTCCCGCCAGCGTCGCCCGAGCACTTTGCGCTCATCGCGTCGCCACATGGATCGGAGCATGTGAGCTTCGCGCCGCACGCCGCAGGAGTCGTCGTGCATACGCCTGTGGGCTCGGGGCCGGTCACGAGACAGTAGAGCCCCGGCGCGCAGCTCTTGCCGCTGACGCAGGCGCCTCCCTCGCCGGCGCCTCCGCCATTGCTGCTGGCATCGCTTCCGCACGCGACGATCGTGAGCAAAGCGAACGATACGATGAGAATCGCTCTCATACGGTCAGCCGAAGGTGAGGGGTTGCGTTTCACGATCACGAGTCTCCATGCGAGGATCGATCGCGGGAGTCGGAGCCAGCGCGCAAGGTACCACTCGGCGCCGATCGCCGCCGGGATCGCTCGGGGGCGCGTACGCGTTCGGGCCGACCACCAACCCGGGCACGATGATGAGCAGCCATACGTCCCGCGCGCCATGGATTCCCTGAGCGCGCCGCAGGTGGATCGTCCCCTATCCGTCGCGGCCGCGATCAGGTCGCTCGGCCGCAGGGTGAAGGCAGAGCGACCATTGATCGCGCGTACGCTGGCGATGCGCGAGGCGCCGAGTGTCGCCGCGCTGCTCGCTGCGGCATGATCGCGGCGCGCAGGATGGATGAACGGATCCCACCCGGGGCAGACGCGACGGTCGAGTCGCTGTCGGGGCTCGCCCGTCATCTACCGCGCGAGACGATGCGCGCGGACATCGTCCAGCGGACGATCGCAGCGCGCGCGGTGAGCACCCCGCCGCCGGCCACGAGCGAGCTCCCGGAGCTCTCCGTCGGCGCGCAGAACGAGGACGTCGCGTCGGATCTCGAGATCGTGCGCACGCTCGGCGAAGGGGGCATGGGGCGCGTGTATCTCGCGACGCAACCCTCGCTGCGTCGCGAGGTCGCCGTGAAGACCTGTCGCGACGAGGACGACGGGCGCGTCGACACCCTCGTCCAGGAGGGCGTCCTCACCGGGATGCTCGAGCACCCGAACATCCCGCCGGTCCACGCGCTCGGCCGCGACGCGACGGGACGCCCGCTCCTCGTCATGAAGCGCATCGAAGGCGTGAGCTGGGCGGACGTCCTCGCGGACGACGCGCACCCCTTCCGCGAAGACCACCCGCTCTTCGCGCGCGATGCGCTCGACGCCAACGTCGAGATCCTGATCCAGCTGTGCAACGCGCTGCAGTTCGCCCACGAGCGCGGGGTCATCCATCGTGACGTGAAGCCGTCGAACGTGATGCTCGGTCGGCACGGCGAGGTCTATCTCATCGACTGGGGCGTCGCGTTCCATCGGGCCTGGCACCTCGACGAAGGCGCGCGCCTCGTCGGGACCCCGGCGTACCTCGCGCCCGAGATGGCATCGTGCGCCGCACCCGACGCGCGCACGGACGTCTATCTCCTCGGCGCGACCTTGCACGAGATCCTCACGGGAAGACCGCCGCACGACGCGACGACGGCGTCCGAAGCGCTGAAGCTCGCGCTCGCGTCGGGCCCGCGCATCTTCTCCGCGGACGTGCCGAAGGAGCTCGCGTCTCTGTGCAGCCGCGCGCTGTCGCGTGACGCCTGGGGACGTCCGGCTTCCGCCGCGGAGTTCCAGCGGTCGCTCCGCGGATATCTGTCGCACCGAGGTGCGAGCGCGCTGACCGACGCGGCGCTGTCGCGGCTCGAGGAGCTCCGCTCCGCGCTCGCGAGCGGGGCGGACGAGACGACGTGCGCGCGGCTCGCGATCGAGTCTCGGTTCGGCTTCCACCAAGCGCTTCGTGACTGGCCGGATCACCGCGCCGCGCGTGACGGCCTGCGCGAGATCCTCACGCTGCTCGCCGATCGGGAGCTCGCGCGCGACGACCTCGAAGGCGCGGCCGCCTTGCTCGCGGAGATGCCCGAGGAGGATCCAGCGCTGCGCGCACGCGTGGACGAGCTCCGGCAGCGCATCGCGCGGGAGGAAACGTTGGCGCGCGAGATGGACCAGCGGGTCGCATGGCGCGAACGCGCGGCGCTCTCGCTGACCGGCGTACTGCTCGGAGGTGGCCTGGTCTGGATGCGCTGGCGCACGCCGCCGCCTTCGCTCTTCGGGTACGAGGCGCACCTGACGATGGTGCGCGTGAGCGTCGCGTTGCTCTTGATCGGCGTCGTGCTGCTCGCCTTCGTCCGTCGACGCGTGTCGCAGAACAG